>NZ_JANSHQ010000160.1:0-7676 GCF_047461715.1 Synechococcus sp. R8-2
CGACAGCGGGACGGAGTCCTTGGCGAAACTCTAGATCGCTGGGTCGCACAGCATCACCTGGGAAGGCTGTCCACTCACCGGCAAGCAGTTCAGATCCAATTGCCAAAGCTGAGACAGGTGAGATTTCTCTGCTTTGGGCACCTGCAGCCAAATCTTGCCCCTTTGGCCCACCTGCAACACCTGTGAGCCGTTAGGCACAGCTACTTGGGCCAAGGGATCCCCTTTTTCACTGTACAGCCAGAGGGAAGTGGATTGCTCGCCCTCTCGACACAGCAGCAGCACGCCCCAAGGGGCCTTGGCCATCTGGACAGGTTGCCCTTTCAAGAACCAGCGGCGCACCCGCAGCGGATTCACCTGCACCGAGTGGAGATAAGGGCAGCAACCTTGCTGGCCTTCCCTTCCCTCATCTGTTGCCGCAAAGAGCAACCGTTCTCCCAAGCTGATCACCCCCCCTTGGGGATCCAAGGGCAGGCGATAGCGAATGGGCTGGGATCCCGTCTGCAGAGACCAACCGGTCGCGACAGTGGGATGGTGTCCCTTGGGATAGGGCAAGAGGCTCATCTCCACCCACTGCTGCCCCACACCTGTCAACAAAACCAGATGCTCCGAGAGGGCCAGCAAGCGGGACAGGGATCCCTGCCAAGGCCAACGAAAATAGCAGCGGGAATCGGGGAAAGGCTGTGTTCCTGTCGACGTGGCCGGCTGCCATTGTACGGCCCCCAACTCTTGGGCGGTGGCCCAGACCAGCTCCTGTCGCTCTGCCAGCCAGGTGGCCTGCCAATCCTCCTCAAAGCTGAGCAAGGTGCGGATGCGGCTGGGGCTGAGGTGCAAAAGGCTGCTTCGGGAGAAGGCCAGGGCTTCCGGGAAGGTGTTCAAGGGCAGCACCGCCCGAATTGGCTCGTCCAGGGAAAAACGGGCCAAAGCAGGGGATCCCAGGGCAAGGTTCTGGAGCTCCAGCCATTCCAGCCTCTGGGGGGTCACCCGCAACAGCAGCGGGGATCTGGAGCCGCTGGGATCCTCGCAGATGCAGAACTTTTGCTCGGCCAGGAACTCCATCCCGCCAGTGTCAACAGAGCCCAGATCCGGCAGATCCCAAACCTGTACCCCAGGGGGCGGCCATCTGGGCAGGCGAGGGCCAACCCAACAACTGGCCGGCTCTTGCCACTCTTGGGCAACCACCGCCAAAGCCGACCGCATTTGGGCAGCAGTGCGGAACCGCCGCAAGGGCAACTTGCGTAGGGCTATCTCCAGCACCTCCCGCAGCGGGGCAGGGATCCCTTCTGGACAGACAAACGGCTGGTTGAGGTGGGCGTGCATCAACTGGCCGGGGGATCCGGAAAAAGGCCGCCGGCCTGTCAACAGCTCCAGCAGGATGATCCCCACCGCGTAGAGATCCGAGGCAGGGCTAAACTGACCGTAGAAGCGCTCGGGAGCCATGTAGGCAGGGGATCCGGTGGCGCTGATCTCATCGGGAAGAGGCTGGGAGTGGCGGGCAATGCCAAAGTCTGTCAGCTTCAGTTGCCAGCCCTGGGGCGTGGGCTTGAGCAGGATGTTCTCGGGCTTGACATCGCAGTGGATCACCCCCTGCCGGTGGGCATGATCTAACCCGGCCAAAATCTGATCCACAAAGCCCAAAACCTGCTTGACCGGCAGCCACAGCCCCTGTTCCACCTGGTCGATCAGCTCCCGCAGCGTGCCTCCCTCGCAGTACTCCAACACCAGGTAGCGACCTTCGCGGGCATGTTCGAGGGCGTAGCAGCGGGTAATGTTGGGGTGGTTGAGGGTGAGCAGATGGCGCAGCTCCCGCAGTAGATTTTGGGTGGGAAAGCGCTCCGCCGGCAGCTCCTTCAGGGCCACCAGGTCTCCTCCTTGACGGGGACGGGCACAGAATACACGCCCGTACTGCCCTTGGCCGGCCAAACCCAACATTTGGTAGCTGTCGTGAATCGACTTGAGGGTACGGCTGCGTCGGGACACGGCCCTAGCCCACGAGGAATCAATACCGGCACTTTACATCTTTTTTTGCTCTTTTCGTTCCCGTCTTGGCTCAGGTTCCAGAACAACGAGCCCAGCAGCAGGTCTGCCGAACTCCCACCGGAAAGCCTAAGAGCCGGTCAACTGCTTGAGCAGCTCCGCTGCGTGGGTTTCCACCTTGACCTTGGTGATAACGGCCTCGATCTTCCCCTCCGGATCAATAACAAAAGTGGTGCGGTGAATGCCGTTGTACTCTTTGCCCATGAACTTTTTCGGCCCATAGACCCCGTAAGCCCTGGCCACCTTGGCCCCCTCATCCACCAACAGGGGGAAGGGCAGTTGCAGCTTCTGGGCAAATTTTTGGTGGGAACGGGCATCGTCGGCGCTCACCCCCAAGATGGCGATGCCGTGGGCTTGATAGTCAGCGTAGGCATCCCGAAAGCCGCAGGCTTCTTGGGTGCAGCCGGGGGTGTTGTCCCGCGGGTAAAAATAGAGCACCACCCGCTGTCCCCGCAACTGGCTCAAGCTGATGGGATTGCCCTCGGCATCGGGCAGGGTGAACTCCGGAGCCGGATCCCCAACGGCAAGGGGCATGGGTGGGATCCCTCCTCAGACCGATTTTTTGGGAGAGAGAATCATCGTGATGTTTCGCCCTTCCTTTTGGGGGGGCTGCTGCATTTCCGCCACTTCTTGTAAGTCTTTGAACAAGCGGTGCAGCAATTCTTCCCCCAACTCGGCGTGCTGGGCCTCACGACCGCGGAACATCACCGTGGCTTTCACCTTGTCTCCATCCCCCAAGAACTGTTGGGCGCTGCGCAGGCGCACGTTGTAGTCGTGCTCGCCGATGTTGTAGCGAAACTTCACTTCCTTGATCTCGGCAGTGTGTTGCTTCTTGCGGGCCTCCCGTTCTTTCTTCTCCTTCTCAAACTTGAACTTGCCGTAGTCCATGATGCGGCAGACGGGCGGGTCGGCCTTTTCGCTCACCAAGACCAAGTCCAGATCTTTTTCTTCTGCCAGGCGCAGGGCTTCGCGCGGGCTCATGATCCCCAACTGAGTGCCGTCGGTATCGATAAGGCGGATTTTGGGGAAGCGGATGCGCTCGTTGATGGCCGGCAGCTCTGCGCGCTGCTTGCGGGGGAAGCGGTCAGGTGGACGCTCTACGGTCAAGTTTTCCTCTCTCAACGAAATAACAACACAAGACAAATGCTAAGTAGGACTAGCCCCCTTCGGAGCAGTGCCGAACCCTGAGTTTGGACTCTCCAATCAAAGTCGGCCACTGGCCCGCAGGCTAAGGCAGGCTGCACCTATACTAACCGGCATTTTCCGTCTCTTTCTAGAGCCGTCAAGCGTTGTCAAGGCCCGCTCACTTGGGGATCCTGCCAGGCCGCGGTAGGATACCAAAGTGGCGATCTTGAACAGGATCGAGGGTTGTTTGTCGGCCAGCAGGGAGGGCAGAAGCGGTGCAGCTCGGTTTAACGGAACGGGAACTGACAGAGTTGGCCCAAAAGTCGGTTCAGCTCATCCTCAGCCCGCGGGAAGGGGATAGCGAAGCGCTGATCCAGTACAAGTCTTCGGCAGAATTTCGAGCAGGGGTGCATCTGGCCTGTGCGGCCATGGTGTTGGTCTTGGCAGAGAACAACGAGCGCCTCAGCCAGCAGTTGCAGGCTACTTTACAAAACTTATCTGCAGCCGTCGAGACACCCTCAGAGAAGGCTGCCGGAAGCTAGCCCAAGGATCCGCGAACGGGGGAGGAAAAGCCTTGGCTGAGGTGCGCAGCGAACGAGACTCAATGGGGGAGCGGCAACTACCCCAGTCGGTTTACTACGGCATCCAGACCGCCCGTGCCCTGGAGAACTTCCCTATCAGCGGCCTCAAGCCCCTGCCAGAGTATGTGGAGGCCTGCGTGCTGATTAAAAAGGCGGCGGCGGAGGTCAACGGCGAGCTGGGGTGCATTCCGGCAGAGGTGGCCAAGGCGATTGTCCAAGCGGCGGATGAGATCCTCCAGGGATCCCTGCGGGATCAGTTTGTGGTGGATGTGTACCAAGCAGGGGCGGGCACCTCCCACCACATGAATGTCAACGAAGTGCTGGCCAACCGCGCTCTGGAGATCCTGGGGGAGCCCAAAGGCTGCTACCAGCGGGTCAGCCCCAACGACCATGTCAACTACGGCCAGTCCACCAACGATGTCATCCCCACCGCCATTCGCCTGGCTGCCCTGCTGCGGGTGCGACGGGATTTTCTGGGCACGCTGGACAATTTGGTAGCGGCGCTGGAGCAGAAGGCCCAAGAGTTTCGCGGCATCCTCAAGGCCGGTCGCACCCATTTGCAGGATGCGGTGCCGGTGCGGCTGGGGGATAGCTTCGGCGCCTACGCGGCCATCTTTGCCCAACACCGTCGCTGGATTGAGGAGGCCAGCCAGGCCCTGTGCAGCTTGGGGCTGGGGGGAAGCGCCGTCGGCACCGGCCTCAACACCCATCCCCAGTATCGGCAGCGGGTGGTGCAACGGCTGGCAGAGTATACCCAGTTGCCCCTCACCCCTGCTCCCCACCCCATGGCGGCGATGCAGAGCATGGCCCCCTTTGTGCATCTGTCGGGATCCCTGCGCAACCTGGCCCAAGATGGCATCAAGCTGGCCAACGACCTGCGGCTGATGGATTCTGGCCCCAAGACCGGCCTGAAGGAGATCCAACTGCCGCCGGTGCAGCCCGGCTCTTCCATCATGCCTGGCAAGTACAACCCGGTGATAGCCGAGATGTTGAACATGGTCTGTTTCCAGGTGATCGGGCTGGATACCGCCATCACCCTCGCAGCCCAAGCGGGGCAATTTGAGCTCAACGTGATGATGCCCCTGATTGCCTATGACCTCCTGCACAGCCTGCAGATTCTGAACAGCAGCCTGCGGGTCTTTGCCGAGCGCTGTATTCAAGGCATCACCCCCAAACCGGAGCGCTGCCGCGGCTACGCAGAAGGGACGCTGGCTTTGGTGACCGCCCTCAACCCCTACATCGGCTATTTGCAAGCTGCAGAAGTGGCCAAGGCTTCTTTGGAAACCGGCCAGTCCATTCGGCAGATTGTCTTAGAGCGCAACTTGATGACCCCGGAACAGGTGGCCAAGGTGCTGGATCTGGAGGCGATGAGCCAAATGCAGTCCTAACCCATTCGCTACAGTGGAGGCATACTGCTCCTGCCCGGCCATGACCATCGCCCCCTATCGCTGGCCCACCCAGCACGACTTGCCCGATACAGACGACACCCCCTTGGACAACGAGGATCAAGGCCGCCAATACCCCCTCCTCCGGGAACCGCTGCTGCTGCACTGGTCAGATCGGCAAGACTTTTTTGTGGCTTGCAATATGGGCCTTTACTACGCCCTACCCCGGCAGGTCATTGTTCCAGATTTGTTTCTGGTGCTGGGGGTTCCCCGTTGGCGGGATGGCACTGCCCGCAAAAGTTATGTGGTTTGGGATGAAGGGAATATCTTGCCTATTCTCATCTTGGAGATCATCTGCAACGACCAGGGGGAAGAAAAACCCGGACAAGCCAAATTCCAGCTCTACGAAAGGCGGCTGCGGATCCCCTACTACGTCACCTTCGAGCTAGAGACCGATGAGCTGAATGTTTATCAACTCCAGGGCGGACACTATGAGCTGCTCCCCGGCTCAGGCGCTGGAGAACATCCCCCAATTCTGTTGCCCGATTTGGACTTGAGTATCGGTCGGTGGTGGGGATCCTACGAGGGGCGAGAACGCTTTTGGGTGCGCTGGTATGATAGGGCAGGGCAATTGTTGCCTACGGGAGCTGAACTAGAACGGCAGCGGGCTGAATTGGAACGCTCCCGAGCCGAACGACTGGCCCAGCGGCTACGGGAACTGGGAGAAGACCCTGAATTTTGATCAGCTTTTCCAGGGATCCCCAAAAAAGAAATCTCCACCTACCCCCTACACTGGAATCCTGGCATTCCAGGGGGACATGATGACCAGACAGCGACTCAGTTTGTGGACGAAGCTGGCCTACGGGGTGGGGGATCTGGGCACAGGCATGACGGCCAACATCCTCATCTTTTTCCTGCTGCCCTTTCTCACCAATACCGTTGGCATGTCGGCAGGCCTAGCCGGCAGCATCTACGCCATCACTCGCTTTTGGGATGCCATCAACGATCCCATCATCGGCATTCTCAGCGACCGCACCCGCACCCGTTGGGGCCGTCGCCGCCCCTGGCTGCTGTTTGCAGCCCTCCCCTTTGGCCTCACGTTCCTGGCCCAGTGGTGGATCCCTTTTCCCGGTCGGATTGGCCCCCTGTTTGCCTACTACCTGGCGGTGTCGCTCTTGTTCAATACCTTCTACTCTGCGGCCAATATTCCCTACGCCTCCCTGACAGCGGAGCTGACCCAGGATTACGACGAGCGCACCCAGCTCAACCAATTCCGCTTTGCCTTCTCTGTAGGGGGCAGCATGGTTGCGGTGGTTACCTTTCCGCTCTTGGTCAACCTGCTGCCGGATCGGGCTGCCGGCCATCTGCTGGCCGGAGCCTGTTTTGGAGTGATCTCGGCTGTGCCCTTGCTGATCTGTTTTTGGGGGGTGCGAGAACGGTATCCATCCCAACGGGATCCCATGCCCCTGGTTCAACAACTGCGGGTGGCCTTCAGCAACCGCCCCTACCTGTTTGTCAGCGGCATCTACCTGTGTTCTTGGCTGGCGTTTCAGTTCACAGCCACAATCATCCCTTATTTCATCGTCTTCTGGATGGGCCTGCCGGAGGTGTGGATTTCCTTGGTGGTACTGGCGGTACAGGGGATCGCAGTGCTGACGCTGTTCGGTTGGACCCAACTGAGCACCCATCTGGACAAGCGCACCATGTACCTCATTGGGGCGGGGTTTTGGCTGATCTCGCAGGCAGGCCTGTTTTTTCTCCAGCCCGGGCAGCAGGGGATCATGATTGGGCTGGCTCTGTTGGCCGGCATTGGGGTTTCTGCTACAGCCTATCTCGGCCCTTGGTCGATGTTGCCGGATGTGATCGATCTGGATGAACTGCAAACCGGGGAGCGGCGGGAGGGGATCTTCTACGCTTTTATGGTCTTCTTACAAAAGGTGGGCTTGGCACTGGGGCTGTTTTTCGTGGGGCAAGCTCTGGATTGGGCCGGCTTCGTGCCTTCGGTGGCCGGAGAGGCCCTGCCCATCCAGCCGGAATCGGCTTTGTTGGCCATTCGCGTTGCCATTGGCCCCTTACCGGCGGTGGCCCTGATCGGCGGGATCCTGCTGGTGTGGTTCTACCCAATCACCCGGCAGCGTCATCAGCAGATCCTGATGGAATTGGAAGAAAGACGGCAGCAATACCACCCCAGCACCGAAAGATCTCCTTAGACCGCAAAATAGGCTACGGTTTCTAGCGGCAGAGCAACTGGCGCAATTGCGGGGGTTTTGATCTTCGGCCCAGGCTACTCCTCTCTCAGGGGCCTGCAGGATTACCTCATCAATGGCCTGAAAAAATGGCCTGAAAATCGATCACTCCTTCATCTCGCGCTGGGGGCCGAATGAAGAAAATGCCGAGACTATTGCCTGATCATCACCTTGGCCCGCAGCCTGGGAATGGATGTCACTGCCGAGGGGATCGAAACCCTACAGCGACTGCACCAATGAGGCTGTTGAACTGCGAGTATGGCCAGGGCTATTTCTTCGCCAAACCTGATACATTCACGCTGAAC
>NZ_JANSHQ010000161.1:0-5062 GCF_047461715.1 Synechococcus sp. R8-2
GGACTCCGTCCGAGTAGCGCGATCTGCCTTCTGGCTCGACGCAACAGCAGGGGAGGCTGAAGGCCCAACAGTTAATTCATCTATCTCACCAACAGTTGATGGGCTTGATGGGCTGATGGTCGCAGCAGGGGCCGGAGGGGCTGTCCCGTCCGGGGGAGTTCTCTGGGGTGCAGGAGATAGGTCAAGGGCTGGGAAAGGACTCCGTTCCGCTGAATCCTCAGCCACCATGCTTGGGCGCAGCTGGCCCAGCAGATCCACTAGGGCAATTTCCAACCACAGTTGGGGCTGTCCGCTTTGACGAATTTGCGGCTCACACTGGCGCAGATGGCTCTGGGCTGCCAGCAGTATCTCCACCGAGTAGCGAGGGGCCCGTTGCTGCAGGGCTGCCCAGGTGGAGTCCGTTACAGCCACCAACTCCCGTTGCTGGGGGGCTGTCTTGACCAGCAGCAGATCCCGGTAAAGGGCCACCAAGTTCTGCAACAGGGCTAAGGGCTCTTTGCCCCGCTCCAACAATTGCCGAGTTTGGCTGAGCACCGCCTGCACATCCTGAGCCAGCAGCGCATCCATCAGAGCCAAAAGCTGCTGTTCCGGGATCCCGCCCACCAAGTCCCAAACCGCCTCCGGGGTGATGGATCCTTCCAAGAGGCTGAGCTGGTCCAGCAGGCGTTCGGCGTCCCTCAGGCCCCCTTGGGAAAGTTGGGCCACCAGTTGCAGCGCCTCCGGCGTGATAGGGATCCCTTCTTGGGCGGCGATCTTGCCCAGGTGGGCCACCATGTCGTCGAGGGGGATGCGGCGGAAGTCAAACCGCTGACAGCGGGAAACAATGGTGGGCAAAACCCGCTGCGGGTCAGTGGTGGCCAGGACAAATACCACGCGGGGGGGCGGCTCTTCAAGAGTTTTCAGCAAGGCGTTGAAGGCCGCATTGCTGAGCATGTGGCACTCGTCGATGACATAGACTTTGTAGCGGCTGTTCACCGGGGCAAACTGTGCCCGCTCGATCAGCTCGCGGATGTTGTCTACGCCGGTGTTGCTGGCCGCGTCAATCTCGAGAACATCCAGGGAGGCTCCCGCAGTGATGGCGCGGCATTGGCTGCACGCCTGGCAGGGATCCGGCGTCGGCCCCTGTTCACAATTCAAAGACTTGGCCAAGATGCGGGCGCTGGAGGTTTTTCCCGTGCCCCGCGGCCCGCAGAACAAATAGGCAGGCGCCACCCGCCCCAGCCGGATGGCATTGGCCAGCGTTTGCACCACCGCTCCTTGGCCGACCACATCGGCAAAGCGCTGCGGGCGGTATTTTAAATGCAGGGGTTCATAGTTGCCAGCGGTGGCCATTTCCGGGATCTCCAAGCAAGCAGCGCCCCAACCGGAACCGCGCAAGAGCTCTGCTCTGCTGACGCGATCCCACCGGGGCTCCCCTATTCTGGCTTCTCGATGGCGGGATCCCTCCCTGCCCATCAAGAGCAGGGCTGGACACCAGGGGGGGAGACCGGCAGAGCTTTTGTGCTCCGCTCCGCTGAGGACTTGGGATCCCGGCGACGCAGAGAGGGAAGCTGGGGCAGTTGCACTCTCCAGCCGGGCGAGTCAAGCTGATCCATGTGCTGCACGCGGTAGCTGAGCTGGTACAACTCCTTCCTAAGCTGGCGATTCTCTGCCTGGATGGCGGCGATGCGCTGGCGGATGGGCTGCAGGCGGGCTTGCAGCTTGCGCCGGTAGAGCTCTGGCAACTCTTGAATCATCTGCTCCAGCAACTGCTTCTCTTGGTAAAGCTGCTCGATCTCCGCCTCATAGCTGCGAATTTGCCGGTGTTGCTTTTCTTGGCGCAGCTCCAGAAGGTCTATCTGGCCCTGCAAGATGCGATTGCGCTCTCGCAAAAGCTGGATTTCCCGCTCCCGCGCGGCCAGAGCTTGAGCAAACTCCGTCTCGCCAACGCAGCCTGCTTCCTGCATCGTTTCTCCCTCAACCCACCCGTACATGGATACCAAGGGATCCGTCCCACCAGACCCTATCCGTCACTGTATCCGGCCTGCCGAGGTGAGGCAAATGGCCTCTCTAACGCCAAAGCCTGCTTCACCTGGGCTTCCAGCTCGGCCAGGGATCCGGAGTTGTCCAGCACCACGTCTGCACGGCGCACTTTTTCCGCCAAAGGCCACTGGCTGGCAATGCGAGCTTCGATTTCTTCCGGCGTCAGGGGATCCCGGCGAGCAAGGCGTTGCCGCTGCTGCTCTGGAGTGCAAGTCACCACCCAAATTTCATTCACCCACCCCTGCAGGTGGGCTTCAAACAGCAACGGGATCATCAGACAAACGGTTTGGGATCCCTGCCCAGAAGAAAATCCTACCCCGCTACGCTTTTGGGAGGCAGGCTCTTCCTCAAGCGGCACCCCATGGACTTTAGAGCTCTGCTCCGCCAACGCGGACAGAAAATCTTGCAGTTGAGCTCTAACGAAAGGGTGGATTTGGGCCTCTAGCCAAGCCCGCTCAGCGGCATCTGCAAACACGATCTGGCCCAACCGCCGGCGATCCAGATCCCCGGAGGGTGTTTGGATGACCTTCCCATAGCGTTCCAGTACCCGCTCGCGAATGGGGGATCCCACCGCCAAGGCCTGGCGGGCCATTTGATCGGCATCGGCCACCGGGATCCCGTGCTGCTCCAAGATGCAGGCGACCGTGGATTTGCCCGTGCCCACTCCGCCTGTCAGGCCGATGATTCGCATAGCTGTCGTGGTTACGGTTTAGCTTGCTGGGGTAGAGGGGCGCTGCCAGGGTAAAGCCAGTTGAAGGTTTTTCTTCAAGGGGAGGCCGTTTTTGCAGCCAGCGGAGAAGAACGGTGCTCTGCCGCAGCCGGCAAAGGAGAGCTGGGCGGCAGCAGGCTGTACTCAAAGCCCTCCACCAAAGCCCGACAGGAGGCCTCGATGATGTTGGTGGAAACCCCCACCGTTGTCCAACGGCGGTGACCGTCGCTAAACTCCACCAGCACGCGCGTTTTGGCCGAGGTGCCGGCTCGCCCATCCAAAATGCGCACCTTGTAATCAGACAGGTGAATCGCCTCCAGTTGGGGATAGAACTCCAGCAGCGCCTTGCGCAACGCCCCATCCAGAGCGGCCACCGGCCCATTGCCTTCCGCCGCTGTCACTCGAGTTTGCCCCTGCACCGCTATCTTCACCGCTGCCAACGATTGCACATCCGTTGCTTCGCCACTGGGATCCCAGTCTTTGCTGTTCCAATCGGAGCGGGTGGTGGTCGTCACGTTGAAGCTGAGCACTTCAAACGGATGCGAGCGCTGACCCAACAACCCCCTCACCAACAGCTCAAAGCTGGCCTCAGCCGCCTCAAACTGGTAGCCCTGCAGCTCCAGGGTTTTCAGCCGCTCCAAAATCAAGCGCACCTGCGGATCCGACTTCTCCAGCCGGATCCCGAATCCGGCCATTTTGTGGAGGATGTTGCTCAGCCCCGCCTGTTCCGAGACCACAATGCGGCGACAGTTGCCCACTTGCTCCGGGGCGATGTGCTCGTAGGTGAGAGGGTTTTTCTGAACGGCGCTGACGTGGATCCCGCCCTTGTGGGCAAAGGCCGATAGGCCCACAAACGGCGCATGGTCATCCGGGGCCAAATTGACCACCTCGCTGATGGAGCGGGAGATCTCCGTCAGGTGTTGCAGCTTCTCTTGCGGCAGACAGCGATAGCCCAGCTTCAGTTGCAAGTTGGGAATGACGCTGCACAGGTCGGCATTGCCGCAGCGTTCCCCATAGCCGTTGATGGTGCCCTGCACCATGCGCGCCCCCGCCTGCACCGCCGCCAGGGCATTGGCCACAGCAGTGCCGGAGTCGTTGTGGGTGTGGATCCCTAGGGGCAAGTGCTGCAGGTGATGGGATTCTGCCAAGACAGCTGCGGTAATCTGGGCGATCTCATGGGGCAGGGATCCGCCATTGGTATCGCAGAGAACCAGCCACTCCGCCCCCGCCGCCGCCGCTGCCGCTAGGGTTTGCAGGGCATAGTCGGGGTTGTGGCGGTAGGCGTCGAACCAGTGCTCGGCATCGTAGATGACCCGCCGCCCCTGGGATCGCAGATAGGCAATGGTGTCGCGGATCATGGCCAGGTTTTCCTGCAGCGTGGTGCCCAGGCCCTCGGTGACGTGGAGATCCCAAGACTTGCCGAAGACGGTTATATAGCGGGTGCCCGCCGCCAAAATGGCCTGCAGCATGGGATCGTCTGCCGCCCGCCGCCCCGGCTTGCGGGTAGAACAAAAAGCCACCAGCTCGGCTTGCTCTAGGGGCTCTTCCCGCATCTGCCAGAAAAACTGCACATCCTTGGGATTGGCTCCCGGCCAGCCCCCTTCAATAAACGGGATCCCCAGACGATCCAGCAGCTTGGCAATCTGTAACTTGTCTTGCACCGACAGCGATAGCCCCTCTCGCTGGGCCCCATCCCGCAGTGTGGTGTCGTAGAGAGTGATGGTGGCTGAGCAACCCAGATCAATCTTCATATCGCATCAGTTTCTTGTAAAAGGCGGTGGAGAAATCCGGCTGTTGTCCGCGCTGCACCAAAGAGACGACATCAATCAGATAATCCACAAACTCGTAGTTGGCGATGGAGAGCTGATAGGTGAGATCTGCATCCTGAGCAAAGATGACCTGAACCACCGTCAGATCCGAAGGCAACGGGGACGTATGCCAACTGGCCAAGAAGCGGACAGGCTCTTCCCCCTCGATGGCCCTCTGCCCTTCCAGGCTGGCTTTTTTGTAGAGGCCCACCGCGAGGGCTAGGTACTGTCGGCGGGCAACGGCGTAATAGGGCTGATAGACGGCCACTTCTGGCGGGCTGGCGGGTTCAAGTTGCAATGCCATAGTGCGCTAGGAGAGGGGTACAGCTTTTTCTGATTTCATGAAGTTCTACAAAATGGGTGGGATCCCCATAGCCAAGAGAGATCTCTGCATTGGCTGTAGCAAGTGTCGCCGGAAAAAGCTGTGAGGTCAATTGTGGCAGAGAACCCAGAAAAAATTATAAGGGGCCACTGCAACCCATTTCATTCAGCGTATCGCGAAGCGGTGCGGTTCCCGGTAGGG
>NZ_JANSHQ010000162.1:0-3754 GCF_047461715.1 Synechococcus sp. R8-2
TCCACCGGGATCCGCTCCCCCTTGAAGGTCAAACAAGTGCCCGCCGAGCGGGGCGAGGCCAACAGCTTCAGCTCTGCCACCGGAAAGCGGCGCTCTTCCAGCAGCTTCAGCAGCTCCACTCCTACGGCTCCTGTGGCCCCTAGGATGGCTACCCGTTGTTGCCGTCCCATGCTTTCTTGTCCTCAGCTTTTCCTAATTCTAGGGCTCAAGAGGTTGCCGTCATCGCCGCCAGAGCGGCCTGCACATCCGCCAGCTCGACTTGATCGGTCAGCTCCGCTTGGCCAATCCGGCGGGGCAGAACGAAGCGGATCCGCCCTTGCTTGACTTTTTTGTCCGCCTGCAGCGCCTGCAGCACCGCCTCCCAAGGGATCCCGGCGGGCCAGTGGCTGGGCAGCCCTGCCCTTTCGATAAGGCGTCGCTGCCGCTCGGCCTCAGCCGCGCTCCACCACCCCAGGCGACGGGCGATCTCCCCCGCAGCCACCATGCCAATCGCCACCGCCTCCCCGTGCAGGTAGCGGCGGTAGCCGGTAACGGTTTCCAGGGCATGGCCGAGGGTATGGCCGTAGTTCAAGATGGCCCGCAGGCCCCCTTCCCGCTCGTCCTGTTGCACCACCCAGGCTTTGCACTCGGCACAGCGCCGCAGCAGATAGTGCAGATCCGCAGGGGCAAAATCGGCGTAGCGCCTCAGCCTGGGCCGGTCTTGCAAAAACTCAAATAGGTCGGCAGCCTGGATGACGCCGTATTTGATGACTTCCGCCAGGGCCGAGGTAAATTCCCGCCGGGGCAGGGTCTGCAACAGCGTTGGGTCGATCCACACCAGGCGCGGCTGGTAGAAGGCCCCAATGAGATTTTTCCCACCAGGATGGTTGACGCCGGTCTTGCCGCCGATGGCCGCATCCACCATGGCCAAAAGCGAAGTGGGCACCTGCACAAAAGGGATCCCGCGCAGCCAGGTGGCGGCGGCAAACCCCACCATGTCGCCAATGACCCCCCCTCCTAGAGCCACCAAGGTGGAGGAGCGCTCCAGGCCAAAGGCTAGGGCGGCGTCGTAGATCTTGGCCACCGAGCGCAGGGTTTTGTAGCGTTCGCCGGCAGGCAATAGGCAGAGGTGGGCGGCAAACCCCGCTTGTTGCAGCCCCTGCAGCAACTTCTCGGCAAAGTGTTTGGCAATGCCGGGATGGCTCACCACCAGAGCCTTGCCGGAAAGCCCTCTAGCTCGCATTTGGGATCCCAGCTGGATGAGGCTGTGGCCAGGGGGGCCTTCGGCAGACTGGAGGAGAATATCGTAGGAGCTGTGGGGAAGCTTGACAGGGATCAGATAGGGATCCATGCGTGTCGGTCCTGGGGGGCGGGATCCAGTGTGGCATGTTCTGCTCCCGTCTGCCTGCTGCAGGCATTGTCCTTGGGGTCTGAAAGCCCAGGGGATCCTGCTAGGGGTTGGGGTCAACCGGCTGCGGTTGGGGAGTGAGGGTTTCCAAATCCGGCAGAGCTGTTCCCGCCGGCGAGGCCGAGTCTTCCTGGGCCAAGTCCTGCAGGGCGGCTTGGGCCGGCTGAAATTGCGGATCCAGCTCCAGACAGCGCTGCAAGCTGGCTTGGGCGGCTGCTCGCTGGCCGGCCCGCAGTTGAATCAGCCCCAGGGTATGCCAAAAGGCGGGCCGCTGCGGATCCAGGTGCGTGGCCTGTTGGGCGTCTGCCAGGGCAGGTTCCAGCTTCCCCAATTTCAAGGCTTCCCAGGCGCGGTTGTTGAGGGCCACAGCATCTTCTGGGGTGAGCTGCAAAACCCGCGAGTAGGCTTGCACAGCTTGTTCGGGATCCCTCAGCTCGCTGTAGATCAACCCCAGGGCAAACCAGCCCCAGGGATCCCGTTCGTTGAGGTGGATCATCTGCTGGCAGGCGGCACGGGCTTCTTCCAGCCGGCCCAGGCGCCGCAGGCCGGTGATCTGGCCAAACCAGCAGGCAGAACTGCCGGGACGCTGCTGCACCAAGCGCTGGAAATGCCGTAGGCTGGTCTCATATTGCCCCAGCTCCTGCTGAGCTACCGCCAAGGCATAGCGGGCTGGAAAGTGCTCCGGCTTGATCTTGAGGGCTTCCTCGAAGTGGATACAGGCTTCTTTCAGGTAGCCCAATTTCTGGAAGGCCACACCGCGGGCGTACCAGCTTTTGTAGTTGTCGGCATCGTAGCGCAGGGCGCGTTCTAGGGCCTTGCTGGCCAGCCGATACTGCCCCAAGCGCAGCAGGGCCACCCCCAAGTTGTGCAGGGTTATGGGATCCCGGCGACGCAGCCGCAGCGAGCGCTTGTAACACTCGACAGCCGAGCGCAGCCGGTGGCAGTGGAAGAGGGCATTGCCTTGGTAGCGCCAAACCCGCGCACTTCTGGGGTTGAGCTTCAAGACCCGGGCAAAACTGGCCGCTGCCGAGCTGGGCCGACGCAGCCGCCGCAGCACGATCCCACGCGCCAGCCAGGTGCGGGGCTGTTTGGGGTTGTAGCGCAGCGCCTTGTTCAGGCTGTTCAGGGCCAGCTTAGACCGCTTCAGTTGCAGCAGGCGGATGCCGCGGTTATGCCAGGCCAGAGCATCTTCCGGGTTGCTCTCCAGCACCTTGTCGTAGTTAACCACCGCCGACTTGTACTGCCCCAGGCGCCCCAGAATCAGGGCCAGGCGCAGCCGGGTTTCTTCGTCGTAGGGGTTGATGCTCAGGGATCCGTTGTAGCTGTCCACCGCCTCGCGGTAGCGGGCCAGCTGCACCAGCACATCCCCACGGCGGCTCCAAGCCAGGGCGAAGTTGGGATCCATGTTCAGAGCCCGGTCGTAGGCGGCCAGGGCTTCCGTCAGGTTGCCGCGGCGACGCCAGTCTTCCCCCCGCTCGAATTGGATGTCGGCACTGTTCCACTGAAACAGCCGCTGAATGAACTGCAAAATGGCGATCTGACGCGCTCCTTCTTCTGGCGTGGCGGAGGGGGTTTCGCCTGTGGCAATGCGCAGGATGGCCATCTGGATGGCCCGCAAAAAGGCCTGAAATCCCCGCACCTCTTCATCTTCCAGGGACTCTTTCCCCTCACGGCGGCGGTATTGCAGCCGGAACCGCTGCAGATCCCCGGGGGCAGGGAAGCTGGGATCCAAAAAGTGCATTAGCTCCAAGGCGCGGTACTCAAACAGCACCGGATCCTCTTCTGAACCGGTAAAATCCAGCAGGGGCGCCTCTTCCAGGGGGCGGGGTAGCTCAGTGGGGGTGTGCAGCAGCGTCAGCAGGCGCTGGTTTTGTCGTGCCGGGGCATGGGGAAACCCGCTGTACAGCTCATCCCTTGGCCAGGGATCGGCAACAAACTCTGGAGAGGCCACCACTCCCACCCAGCGGCATTGTTCGATGGCCAGTTGCAGCTCCAGCTTGCGGTTATCCCCCGGCTGCAGCATCCAGCGGTCAAACCAGACTTTGAAACCCTCGCGATCCAGCCGCTCCGCCAGTTGACGCGCCCACCGGGCTTGCTCTCGGTGGTAGCGCAAGAAAAGGTCGAACTTGTAATGCTCTGAAGACATGAACGCCCGCTCGCTGATCTTCTCCAGCTTATCTTTGCGTTATCGCTGCGCGATGCTTTCACAAACGCAAACGCATTTGCTCCCCATCGGGTCTGGGGCAAGGAGCAAACCTAATGCTAGGCAACGCTTCCGCTCGATTGGTTCTGAATGGCGATGATGACCGGACAGCGATAGGCGATAGTTGGTGCAGGGCTTGAAAGGAGCATGCCTCTAACCCCCAA
>NZ_JANSHQ010000163.1:0-840 GCF_047461715.1 Synechococcus sp. R8-2
ATTGCGCCGACGGTTACTTGGGGGATCACCCCCGGCCAAGGTATTGGGGTGGATGAGCGGATCCCTGCCCCAGAAGATCTGCCGGAAAGCGAGCGGGAACTGGCCAAAGAGGCCTATGCCTACATGGACTTGCAGCCGGGGGATCCCATTGTAGGGACACCGGTGGATGTCTGCTTCATCGGCAGTTGCACCAATGGCCGCTTGAGCGACCTGCGGGAGGCAGCCAAGATTGCCAAGGGGCGGCGGGTGGCCCCAGGGGTGAAGGCGTTTGTGGTGCCCGGCTCAGAACGGGTAAAGCAGGAAGCAGAACAGGAGGGCTTGCGGGAGATCTTCGAGGCGGCGGGGTTTGAGTGGCGGGATCCCGGTTGCTCCATGTGTTTGGCGATGAACCCGGATCGGCTGGTGGGGCGCCAGATCAGCGCCTCTTCTTCCAACCGCAACTTCAAGGGCCGACAGGGATCCCCCAGCGGGCGTACTCTGCTCATGAGCCCGGCCATGGTGGCAGCGGCGGCAGTCAGCGGCAAGGTGGTGGATGTGCGGACACTGCTTTAACCAACCGTCTCTCAGGCATAGCGGGGACTGGATTTGAACCAGTGACCTTCGGGTTATGAGCCCGACGAGCTACCAGGCTGCTCTACCCCGCGGCGCTTTTCTAGCCTAGCTTGTCCTCCGGCTAACCGGCAAGCCTACACCTTGAGTTTCGCCGGGCATTCTCTTCGGGGATCCCCGTCGCACCTGGATGAGCTGGGCGGTGATGCTGATGGCAATCTCGGCGGGGGTTTCGGCGTGGATCTCCAGACCGATGGGGGCAAAGAGCCGAGTAAACTACCCGACCCTGAC
>NZ_JANSHQ010000164.1:0-9619 GCF_047461715.1 Synechococcus sp. R8-2
GTGGAGCGGGCAGCGGCCCTTTCCGCTCCTGCAGTGGCTGCCCCCTCTGCCCCAGCCCCTACGTCCCCAACTCCTGCGGCTGTCCCCTTGGGAGAAACGGTTCCCCTCAGCACTTTACAAGCGGCGGTGGTGCGCAATATGAACGCCAGCCTGGGCGTGCCAGTGTTCCACGTCGGCTACACCATCACCACCGATAGCCTGGATCACCTCTACCAACAGGTGAAGCCCAAAGGAGTCACCCTGACGGCCCTCTTGGTCAAAGCGGTGGCCCTGACCCTGGAGAAGCATCCCCTTTTGAATGCCAGCTACACAGAAAACGGCATCCATTACAAATCGGATATCAACATCGCCGTGGCCGTGGCCATGGAGGATGGCGGGCTGATCACCCCTGTCCTAAAGCAAGCCAACCGGCTGGATCTGTATGAGATCTCCCGCCGCTGGAAGGATCTGGTGGAGCGGGCGCGGCGTAAGCAACTGCAGCCAGAGGAGTACACCAGCGGCACCTTCACCCTCTCCAACCTGGGCATGTTTGGGGTGGATCGCTTCGATGCCATTTTGCCGCCCAACCAGGGATCCATTTTGGCCATCGGCGCTTCTCGCCCCACGGTGGTGGCGACGCCGGAAAAAGCCATTGCCATCCGTTCCCAAATGCAGGTGAACCTCACCTGCGATCACCGTGTCATCTACGGCGCCCATGCAGCGGCCTTCCTGCAAGATCTGGCGCAGCTCATAGAGCACAAGGTGGGATCCCTGACGTTGTAGCCGCCCTGAAACCCGGCCTTGAGCCAATCTCAGAGTAGGGGTCTTCTCTCGCGCAACCCACAAGGTCGGGCAGCCGGCGAGGCCCCAGCGCTCAGGAGCTCCTCCTGGGAAAGCGCTGCATCAACTCTTGCACAGCCTCGGCATGGTAGGAGCTGCGGGTTAGGGGCGAAGACACCACCTGCAAAAAGCCCAGTTCCTCTCCCACCCGTCGCCAATGGTCGAACTCTTCGGGGGGAACGTAGCGCTCCACCGGCAGGTGTTTGGGGCTGGGCGCCAGGTATTGGCCGAGCGTGAGGATGTCACAACCCACCCGGCGCAGATCCCGCATCACCTGCAAGATCTCCTCGGCTGTCTCTCCCAGACCCAACATCACCCCCGACTTGGTGTACAGGCCGGGATCCCATTGCCGTGCCAACTCCAACAGTTTGAGGGAGCGCTCGTAGTTCCCTTGCGGGCGTACACGGCGATAGAGGCGGGGCACCGTTTCGGTATTGTGGTTGAGCACCGTCGGTCGGGCGGCCAAGATCTGCTGCAGCGCCTGCCAGTTACCACATAGGTCTGGGATCAAGACCTCGATGGTGGTCTGGGGCATGCGGCGGCGGATTTCCGCAATGCAGGCCACAAACTGGCTGGCTCCCCCATCGGGCAGGTCGTCCCGATTCACCGACGTAATCACCGCATGGCGCAATCCCAAGCGTTCCACTGCTTCTGCCACCCGCAGGGGTTCAGTGGCATCCAGGGGCAGAGGGCGTTTGGTGAAGTCGATATCGCAGTAGGGGCAGGCGCGGGTACAGGCCGGGCCCATGATCAAAAAGGTGGCGGTGCCGTTGGCAAAACACTCCCCCAGGTTGGGACAGGAAGCCTCTTCGCAAACCGTGTTTAGGCCCAAGTCCCGCAGCAGTTGTTTGACGGATCCCACCCGTTGAGGGGCCTTGGCCCGCAGCCAGGAGGGTTTGCTACCAGAAGAAACAACAGTCAAAGAAGCGCTCCAGCACGAAACAGCGGCGACGGTATCACTCAGCTTAGCCTGTCATTTGGCCCCCTTGAATTTGGACAAAGCCAATTTCCCGGCCCAATTGATCCCTAGCGCCTCGGAAGCAAGACCCAAAACACGGCATACTGGAAAGCAAATGTCGAGCGATAGGGATCCCACATGGTTGTTGCTGCTCCTCCCTCTCTGGAACAACTTGCCATCAACACGATTCGCTTTTTGGCGGTGGATGCTGTTCAGAAGGCCAACTCCGGCCACCCTGGCCTGCCGATGGGAGCAGCACCCATGGCCTATGTGTTGTGGCAGCAGTTCATGAAGTTCAACCCCCGCAACCCCAAGTGGGTGGATCGGGATCGCTTTGTGCTCTCGGCGGGGCACGGCTGCATGCTGCAGTACGCGCTACTGCACCTGACCGGCTTTGATGTGAGCCTAGAGGACATCAAGCAGTTTCGCCAGTGGGGATCCAAAACCCCCGGCCACCCGGAAAACTTTGAAACTCCGGGGGTAGAGGTCACCACCGGCCCGCTGGGGCAAGGGGTGGGTAACGCGGTTGGGCTGGCGATTGCCGAGGCCCATCTGGCCGCCCGCTTCAACAAGCCCGGTTACACCATTGTGGATCACTACACTTACGTGATCTTGGGCGATGGCTGCAACATGGAAGGGGTGGCTTCTGAAGCAGCTTCTCTGGCCGGCCACCTGCAACTGGGCAAGCTGATCATGCTTTACGACAGCAACCACATCTCCATCGACGGCAGAACGGAAATCGCCTTTACGGAAGATGTGGGCAAACGCTATGAAGCCTACGGCTGGCATGTGCAAAAAGTAGAGGATGGCAACCACGACTTGAAAGGGATCGCCGAGGCCATCCAGAGAGCCAAGGAAGTCACCAACAAGCCGTCCTTGATTATTGTCGAGACCACCATCGGCTACGGATCCCCCAACAAGGCCGGCAGCGAGAGCGTCCACGGGGCGCCTTTGGGGCCGGAAGAGGTGAAGCTCACCAAACAAAACCTGGGTTGGCCTCTGGAGCCGGAGTTTTACATTCCCGACGAGGTGCTGGCCCACTTCCGCCAGGCCATCGAGAAAGGGGCCAAGGCCGAGGCGGAGTGGAACGAGCGCTTCGCCGCCTACGAGAAGGCTTACCCCGAAGAGGCCGCCGAGTTCAAGCGCATCATGGCCGGGGAGCTGCCGGTGGGCTGGAAAGAAGCGCTGGCCCCCATTGCAGAAACCGGCAGAGAGTCTACCCGTAACCTCTCCAAGTTGTGTCTGAATGCCTTGGCCAAGGCCGTGCCGGAACTGCTGGGGGGATCCGCAGATCTCGCCCACTCCAACATGACCTATTTAAAAGGGATCCCAGAGTTTCAGGCCGGATCTTACGAGGGGCGCAACTTCCGCTTTGGGGTGCGGGAACACGGCATGGGAGCCATCGCCAACGGCATGGCGCTTCATGGAGGCCTCATCCCTTACGACGCCACCTTTTTGATCTTCACAGACTACATGCGGCCTGCCATCCGCCTATCGGCCCTCTCGCAAGTGCGGGTGCTGCACGTCATGACCCACGACTCCGTCGCCTTGGGGGAAGATGGCCCCACCCACCAGCCCATTGAGACACTGGCTTCCCTACGGGCTATCCCCAACCTCTATGTGCTGCGCCCGGCAGATGCCCGCGAAACGGTGGGATCTTACCAGGTGGCCCTAGAAGCCAAGACCACCCCTTCTGTGCTGGTGTTCACCCGGCAGGCGGTCAACCCGGTGGAAGGCACCTCCATTGAAGGCGTAGCCAAAGGGGCCTATGTGGTGGTGGATGCCCCCAATCCAGAGCTGATCTTGATCGCCACCGGCTCTGAACTGGAGCTGGCGGTGAAAGCTGCAGCCCAACTGAAGCAGGAAGGCCGGGCCGTGCGGGTGGTCTCTATGCCCTGTATGGAGCTGTTTGAGGCCCAGCCCCAGAGCTACCGAGACTCGGTTCTGCCCCCCAACGTCACCAAGCGCGTCTCCGTCGAGGCAGGCTGCACCTTCGGCTGGCACAAGTACCTGGGGTTTGAGGGGGTGGCCATTGGCATCGATCGCTTTGGCGCTTCCGCCCCCGGCCCGGTGTGTATGGAGAAGTTCGGCTTCACGGTGGAAAACGTGGTCAACACTGCCCGCCGGCTGCTGGGCTGAGGGCACTTTACCCCTTCCTCGGCGCTTTCAAGGGGCTCAGCAGGGATCCCTTCTCTGCTGGGCTTTTTTCCCTGTTGAGCCTGCTGCCCAGCGGCGTGACCCGGACAGGCGTAGCGAACCTCGCATCAACCAATCAGCAGGACTTCCAAAGCATCCGGATCTGCTTCTTTCTGTAGGGCAGCCATGGCGGAGAACGCAGTCGAGGGCGGCTTCCTGCCCCGCAGACAACACCTTTGCCTTGAGGACATCTTCAACCATGGCGGGGATGATCCTTGAAGGCAAGTTGGAAGTCGAGCAGGCTGCCACCATCGCCTTGAAATCGCCTTGAAGAAGAAACTTTGGCTTCCGCCGCCGTGCTGAGGTGCTTGTGCCGGCTGCAGACACAAACAGCTTTGCCTACTGTTTGCCTACTGTAGGAACCCCGCCAGTAAAATCACCGCGGCTCCCACGACAGCCAAAATCGTCAGCGCCCGGCCCGCGTCGGCACTGCCCTTCCACGAGAAGTTTTTCTCCGACTTTTTCGGTTCTGCTGGCATGGCCATGCCTCCCTTTGCATTGCCAACTCTAACTTAACTTCCCCCCCACGGGATCTTAGCTGGTTGGGGCATACCCTGGAAAAAACAGCAGCCATCTGGCCCGGCCAGCCGTTTTTGGGAACAATACAAGCAGGCAAGGGATCCAACTCCCACCAGTCTGGAAGCACATCCTGAGGCGAAAGCCATGAGCTATGCAGAACGGAGCAAAAGAATGGTTTTGACGTTGGCGACTCTGCTGGGCGGCTGGGTTGGCGGAGGGTTGTTGCAGGGATCCCTCTGGGTTGCCGCTCAGCCTACCTTTCAGACAGTGCCGTTGCCGCGCTTACCGGTGGGTGTCGATCAATTGGTTTTTGATCGCCCAGTGGCCCGCTTCAACCCCGACCTGCCGGCAGAGCTGGTGATCCGCAATCGCACCGGTCTGCCTTTGGAATACGGCTTTACCGATCCCCGCCAGAAAGTCTCGGAACTGCCTGCAGGCGAAACGTTGCGCCTGAGCAACCTGTTGATCCCCAATTGCATGGCCATCAACACGCCGATGTTGGCTCCTGTGGGCTACCAGGTGAGCGTGGATCCCTTGAATGTGATCACCGTAGAGGTGCGGCTGGTCAACGATGTCTCCGGCGATCATTGCCTCGATCTGCAAGAGACAGGGGCTATTTTTGTGAATTGAGATGAGCTGATACCCATCGATTACCCATCGAACACAAGTTAAGTCAAATCCTTCAAAGGGATCCCTTACATTCTCACCTACAGTCATCTTCTGGATTTTGCCAGGATGGACGTGGGATCCGGCACGGCAGATGGCAGTTGACTTTGCCCGGTTTTGACGTTGGAATTGACTCTATTGGGGAGCCAATCAGAGGTTTAGGCGTATCGACAGGGGCCATCCCCTGTGACAGGATTCGAACAGGATATCGAGGCCGATGTTCTGCCGGACTCTGTTTAGCCTTTCTCTGGGCTTGTTGCCTGTGTAGTCTGTCTGTACTCTATCTTTTTCTTGGATGGTCTCATGAGCGATAACTTGTATTCCTGGTTTCCCCGGGCCTTGGTGATCGGTGCTGCGGTTGTGGGGTTGTCGAGCTTGCCTGCAAGGGCTCAGCAAATTACGGATCCCAGCCCAGCTCAAGCGGCCACCAATGTTGAACCTACCTCCCCAATCTCGGCTTCTTTCCGCAGCCAAGATGGCGTCAGCGTGCGCCCGGAAACGGTGAGGGTTTTCCTGGATGGTCAAGATGTCACGTCCCAGTCGGTGATCACCCGAGATTTCTTCACCTATCGCCCTGCCCAACCTCTGCCGCCGGGGCGCCGGGAAGTTCTGCTGGAGTTCACCAATACCCAGGGGGTGACCCGCCGCGTGACCTGGAGCTTCACTGTGGGCAGCCCTGTCCGCGCTTCCATCGACCTGGTGGATCACAATGCCGGCAGTCGCCCTTTGGCAGCGGGAGAAATCCTGTTGGTCACCGTCAAAGGTACCCCTTCCAGCCGGGTAACGGTTTACCTCATCCAGGATGGACGGCAAGTGCAAACCTTGCCGGCTCAGGAAGTTTCCAGCGGCACCTATGTAGTGAACGCCCTAATCGAGGCGAAAGATACCACCCGGGAAGGGATCGTCGTCGCCCGCCTGGAAAATGGCGGCCAAGTGCGCTTCATGACCGCCGAACAACCGGCCCGCCTGATCGAAGGGGCCACCGGGGGCATCCAGCGGCTGACCACCCAAGAGGTTTCCGCCACGGTCAGCGCCCCCAGCCCCCTCTTGCCTCAGATCACCAACCTGCAGGATGGGGATCGGGTTTCCGGCTCTTCGTTTACGCTGCAGGGCACTACAGCTCCCAATGCTTCGGTGCGGGTGAATGTAACGGCTTCTACTTCTCTGGGCGGCATCATCAGCGCCCAACAGACCGTGACCAACCAAACGGTGCAGGCAGATGCCCAGGGCCGTTTCACCATCACCGTTCGACCTCCCATTCCGGCCTCTGGCACGGTGTATCAGGTGAATCTCACGGCCACTTCCGGCAACCAAACCAGCCCAACGGTAACCCTGCGCCTTACCCAGCAGTAAGGGGTTCAAGGGATCCCAGCCCATCCCGATAGACTTCCCCCCACCCATCAAGGGATCTGGGCAGCCTTCCATGTCCAGCAGTTCAGACTTCCCTCTCTCCCCTGGGAGAAGGGCTGGGGGTGAAGGCTCTATCATCTTCAATTCCCAGGGATCCCTTGCCGGCTTGTAGGGGAGTTTTGGATAGAGGAGACTGCATTTGCCAGCGCCACAGGAGCCCGGCCACGATCAGGGTGGGCAAAACGATCATCCCGATCACCACCGGTATTTGCTCCGGCAAGGCCAAGTAAGGGCCACCATACTTGATGGCTGTGCTGATCCCGGCAGCAGCCAGCATCAATTTTAGGGCAAACCAGACTGTTTTTCGATCCATGACTTACTTTTAATTCACGCTTTTAATTCACGATTGGCTAGGGCTGCTGACCATGGCAGTGAGAATGCCGGCAATGGTTTCTAGCTCCTCAGGTACCCGATACAGCGTTAAGTCTTGTTTGATCACCTGCTGATGGGCAAGAATTTGTCCGAACTGCCAGATAGACCCCATCGTCACTGCACCGTAGATCTGAGCCTGCTGCTCCACCTGCGCCAGGGCAATCATTTCTACAGCCATTTGCACAAAGGCTCGCGTTAGATCGTCCTTTTTGGCTTCAACCACCAGCAGGATGTTCTTCCCTCGCAACAGATAATCGAGGCTGCCCTTCAACCAATTGTTGACCATCAGGGGATACTCCAGCCGCAAAGGAACTCGACAATGGAGAGCCACTTCGGTCAGCACAGGAGCCACCAGCAATTCCCGCCGCGCTGTTTCGCTGGTGAGGCTAACCAAAGGTAACAATTGTCGGATCCGATCTTTCAGAACTGGGGTTTGCGGCGGCGCAGGGGCAACAGGCCATGTCCACTCCCCAATTTCCAGTCGATAGCCGAACTGAGCCAAGATTTCATCTGGCTCGTAGGGCATCTCAAAATAAGAGCGAAAAGTATAGGATTCGTCTTCTTTAAGAATGGAGATGTTCAGCATGGAGTTCAGGAGAAGCCACGCTCAGTCCGGCACAGCTAGGGCTGCTTCAATCCGCTCTTTCAGGGTAGTCACCACTTCTTCAATGGGAATTTCCGTGGCTTGGCCGCTGGCCCGCTCGCTGAGTTCCACCTTGCCCTGTTTGAGGCTGCGCCCCGTGGTGAGGCGATAGGGGATCCCGATGAGATCTGCATCCTTGAACTTGACGCCGGCCCGCTCGTCCCGGTCATCCCAGAGGGTCTCGATGCCGGCAGTAGCGAGATCCTGCACCAGTTTTTCCGCCACGCTCATCTGCTCGGCGTCGGAGATGTTGGGCACCACCACCACTACGTGATAGGGGGCAATGGCCACCGGCCAGATGATGCCATTGGCATCGTGGGATTGCTCCACCGCCGCCTGGGCCAAGCGGGATACCCCAATGCCATAACAGCCCATCCAGAGGGGCTGCTCGGATCCCTGTTCGTCGGTAAAGGTGGCCCGCATCGGCAGTGAGAACTTGAGACCCAACTGGAAGATATGGCCGATCTCGATGCCACGAGCCGTTTCCAGAATCTGGTCGGGGTTGAGCAAACACCGATCCCCCGCTTGCGCTTTGCGCACATCCACCACTTCCGGCAGGGGATATTGCTCGCCCCAGTTGGCCCCCACCACGTGCCGCCCCACGTGGTTGCTGCCGGTCACAAAGTTCTGCAGCAGAGCTGCCGTCTGGTCGGCCAAGCGTAAGATCTGGGGGGCAAGGTTTTTCTGCGGGCCCAAACAGCTATCCGGCAAGTCGGGGGCAATGTAGCCCACCGGGATGGGATCCCCCTGCCAACTGTTTTGGATCTCGGCATCCGCCAAGGTGAGCTTGAGCAGCTTGTTGGCTTGGTAGCGCTCTGCCAGGCGGCTGAGGTGGTTGGCCAGTTTGACCTCATTGACTTCTTGATCCCCACGGATGCTCAGTAGCACTGCCACCCGCAGGCCGTTGTCGTAGAGGGCTTGGTAGAGGACGTTTTTAACGATCAGGGTAGAGGAGATTTTTAGGAAAGCGGCCAGCTTCTCGATGGTTTCGGTTCCCGGCGTATCCAGAACCTGGAAGGCGGTGTAGGGAGACTCTGCCGCTGGCGGCGGGATGGAGACGGCCTTCTCCACATTGGCAGCATAGGAGCCATCGGGCGTGTAGAGAATCTCATCTTCTCCGGCAGAGGCCAGCACCATAAACTCCTGCGAGGCCGCCGATGGCCCCCCAATCGCCCCGGCATCAGCATCCACCACGCGAAACTCCAGCCCACAGCGCCTGAGGATGCGGCTATAGGCTCGGTACATATCTTGGTAGGTCTGGCGCAGGCTTTCCTCGTTGGCGTGGAAGGAATAGGCGTCTTTCATGATGAATTCCCGCCCTCGCATTAGGCCAAAGCGGGGCCGAATCTCATCCCGGAACTTGGTCTGGATCTGGTAGAGCGTCTGCGGCAACTGGCGATAGGAGCGGATGAGATCCCGGGCCAGCAAGGTGATCACCTCCTCATGGGTGGGGCCTAGGGCCTGCTCACGTCCCTGGCGATCCTTAAGGGCAAACATGATCCCTTCCGCCTGGGTGTACACCTCCCAGCGGCCCGACTCCCGCCAGATCTCTGCCGGCTGCAGCTGGGGCAAAAGACACTCCTGAGCGCCGATGGCGTTCATCTCCTCCCGGACAATCTCCGAGATCTTTTGCAGCACCCGCCAGAGGAGCGGCAGATAGGTGTAGATCCCTGGGGAGAGCCGCCGGATAAAGCAGCCCCGCAGCAGCAATTTGTGGCTGGGCAGCTCGGCCTCAACGGGATCCTCCCGCAGCGTTACAAACAGCATCTGGCTCAGTCTCTGGCTCTGTTGCATCCATTCCCCCCTCTGAGGACTCCTCCCGCTCGCACGATCAGCTCAAACTTTCCCGCCCTGTCTGGGATCCTCTGCCCGAGAACACAGGCCTGACCGGCAGGCCAACCTGAAGTGCCTTGATGAAGCTAGACAGAGGCCAGCGTCCGCCGCTTGGTGACCATCTGGTACACCTCGATGATGTCGCCTTCCTGCCAGGATTGGAACTTGTCGATGCCGATCCCACACTCGAAGCCGGCAGCCAC
>NZ_JANSHQ010000165.1:0-3695 GCF_047461715.1 Synechococcus sp. R8-2
ACTCCGTCCCGCTTACGCGATCAGCTTATCTGCCGGCAAGGTTAAGCCCTGAAACCAGCTAAAAAACTGCTCGGCATAGGGCCAAAGAGCGGGCTCCAAGTAGTAGAAGTTCTCCCCCCGGTCGGTAAACTCCCAAAACTCTGCAGCCGTAGAGAGCAGCTCTTGGTGGATGCTCTGTAGGCGCGCCAGGGGCTCGTGCTGCATATCCTGATAGATCAGCCTGGCCCAGTCCTCCCGGCCACGACTGAGGAAATAGGCTGCCAAGCGGACTTGGGTTTTGCGGATCCCACGCAGGGTGGTTTCCTGTTGCTCGCTTTCGGGATCCTGATCCAGACGTAACAAGGCTTGCACAATGGCTTCCGTTGTTTCAGAGCCCAGAGCACAGCTCGACTGGGCCAACATTCCCAGATCAAAGCCAAAGGTTTCAGATAGGAAAAAGAGGCCAGCTTTGTAGGCAATTAAGCTGTAGTAGCGAAAGTAGCCAACAATCTGCAAGACCAGAGCCGACTGGCGGTGTTGTAGGGCTGCCTCGGCCAACAAGCGGTACTGCTTGAGCAGGTTGTAGCCGCTGCGGATGTCTCGCGCGTTGATGACGGCCCGCAGATAGGTGTTGAAAAACTTGATCACCCACCCCGCTACCGTGAGTTGTTGGGCTTCCAGGGCGCGGATCCCCAGCTCCCGGCTGTGAATGGCCACCAGGGTGCTCGCCTGGCGCATGCCGTTTAGCCCTTCGGCAAATAAGGCTTGATACTGCCGCAGGATCTTCAGCTCCAGCCAGGATCCTTCTGCCTCGATCCGGCCCAGCAGGCCCCTATCCACCGAAGCAAAGTCCGGATCCCGCCGCAGAGCCGGGGTAAAGAGAAACCAGGCAGGGGGCAGTTGTGCTTTGTGAGCAGCATAGAAGACCCACAGAGACTTCAAGCTGTCCAAGGCTTCCAGGAGAATGCTCCCCTCCTGCTGACGGAGAGCACTGGTGGCGATGCTTTTGATTTCATCCAGAGCCGAGAGGCAGCGCTGATGAGCTGGCGAGCATTCGCCCATTGGAGAGTGCTGCTCTGTTGCTATGCCTACGGCACCCTGTATTCCTGCGCATCGCTGTTGCTGCACAACGTTGTCGTGACGAGGCCGCAGTTGCAGTGAACAACGGGAGAAATAGCCCCTCTTGGATCCGGAGTCCGATCCTGATCTCCTGGAAGCAAGGGATCCCAGGATGGCCTGCCGCACTTGCTGCTCAATGCGATGGATAATCGAAGCCGGCTGCAAAAAGTGAAACACGAAGCGAAAGTAGGGGATCAGCATCAAAAACGAAGCTGTGCCCAGCAGCAGATTCAGCCCGACGAGCAACCCTGGAGGGTGTTGCTCCGCAACGCCAACACGAACGTAAAAGCCCAGGGCTGCCGAACTCCACAAACTGACCACATTGGCCAAAATCAGGAAAAAGAAGAGGTAGAAATTGACTTTCTCGCGCAAAAACAGCTCCGTGACCTTTGGCGTGAAGCGATCCGCGCTCAACTGCACCACAATGGCCACCACCGAGAGGGTAAAGCCCAGCACCCCCGACAACACCTGAGCCAAGGTGGTTACAAATTCCTGCAAAGCTTCTGTATCCTGCGTGGATCCCGCCCGAACCAGGTTCAACCCGCTCTGGATCCAGCGGTGCCCACCCCAAGCCCAAAGCAAACCTGCCCCCACCACTGCAGCACTCCAGGGCAGAAAGCGGGGGCGACGCCCAACAAAGCCTGGATCTGTGTGTCTCTCTTTCACAATGGCCCTTCTCAGAGAGGGGGTGCCTCAATACTCGCTTAGAAGAGCTTCCACAAACTCGTAGCTGGAAAAAGGCCGCAGATCTTCTAGCCCCTCGCCGGCGCCGATAAAGCGGATGGGCAGGTTCATCTGCTGCGTAATGGCCAGGGCAATCCCCCCCTTGGCGGTGCTATCCAGCTTAGTCAGGATCACACCGCTCAACTTGGCAGCCTCGGCAAACACCTCGGCTTGGCGCAACCCGTTTTGCCCTTGGGTGGCATCCAGCACCAGAAGGCTTTCTACTTTGGCTTCGGGAGCTTTTTTGTCAACGATGCGGCGGATCTTGGCCAGCTCGTCCATCAGGTTTTTCTTGTTTTGCAGACGGCCTGCCGTGTCCACCAACAGCAGCTCGGTGCCCCTGGCCTTGGCGGCTGTGATGGCGTCAAAAACCACCGCTGCCGGATCGGCATTGGGAGAGGGATTGGCGATTACCTCTACCCCTGCTCGCTCTGCCCAAACCTTGAGCTGCTCCACAGCAGCAGCCCGGAAAGTATCAGCAGCAGCAATCAGACAGCGGTATCCAGACTTGCGGGCGACATGGGCAATTTTGCCAATGGTGGTGGTTTTGCCCGCCCCATTCACCCCGACAATCAGCCAAATGTTGAGCGTGTCCCGTTGTGGGGCAAAGGTGGGATTCCCCACCGTCAACATCTGCCGCATCTGCTGCTTGAGGTATTTGACGGCCTCCTCTGGGGGCACCACCTCCTCTCGCATGCGCTTTTGTAGGGCTTGGATGATCTGCTCGGTGGCGTCGATCCCCACATCGGCCTGCAGCAACAGGGCCTCAATTTCTTCCACAGCCTTCTGATCCAGAGGGCCGCGGCCTACCAGGGCTTTCAACTGGTTGATCAGGTTAAGGCGGGTTTTGCCCAAGCCTCGCCGCAGCTTTTGCAGCCAGGAGATTTCCTCAACGGAAATCTCTTCCGGTTTGCGCCCTTGAGCCGCCAAGATCTCGGCTGACCAGCGGAAGCCCTCATCGAAGACCAGCTCTTCCGGCCCCGTCTCTGGAGAGGGAGCAACCGCTGCAGTCGCCGCCTCGGGTTTGGGCTCGTCCACAGCGCTGGCTTGCAGGGCTTGGAGACGCTCAGCAGCACGGGGAGCCAGATCGAAAAACGAGGGAGCTGCCGCCGGCTGCACAGGGGGCGATTCTGGAGATGCTGGTTCTTGTGTTGGAGTGGAGGACTGGACGGGTTCACGGGGTTCTGCTTGGGCAAGTGGGCCGGAGTCCTCAGTCGAGGCCGGTGGCTGTGGCTGGACGGATTCTGCAGGGATCCCTTCCGCTGGCGCAGGTGGGACAGAGTCCTGGGTTGCCGGTGGGGCTTGGGCAGCAGCACGGGCCTTCAGGTTGGCATAGGCGGCTTTGGCAAAAGCCAAATAGTCTTCAGGGGAGATCTCCGCCGGTTCTGTGGCTGGCGCGGGGGCTGGTGGCGAAGACTCCGCTTCACCAGGAGAGTCGGTAGAGTCGGTATAGCGGCGGCGAAACCAATCGAAGGCCATAATCCCATCTCCAGCCTGGCTGATCTTTATCCAGTTTGACAGAGCAGCTCTCCTGCTAGAGCGCAGCCTCAAGAAGCTCATCCACGCTCAACAGGGATCCCCGTTAGCGGGACGAGGTCCTTTCCAACCCTTCCACCCGCACAAACCCAATCACCTGCAACTGGTCAGGCTCTATCTCTAGGCTGAGCACCCGCATCAGGATCCCAATCTCTTCCAGCTCTTGCAGGTCAAGCACCTCATTGAGCCCGCCCAAAAACGCTGCTGAGATCTCATCGGGAACCCGTACAGAACCGATCACAAACTCCGGATTCTCCAGCTTTAGGCTGCGCCCTTCTTCCACGCGGATCCCGGTGTTAAACACCACCTCCACCGCTCGCGTTAGCGGGACGGAGTCC
>NZ_JANSHQ010000166.1:0-2572 GCF_047461715.1 Synechococcus sp. R8-2
TTGCCGCGCCTTTTGGTCAGGGTGCGTACTCTTCAAACTCGCTCCAAAAAGGCCACCCCCTCCACATGCCCGGTTTGGGGAAAGAAGTCAGCCGCCCGCCATTGGGTAAGGCGATAGGATCCCTCTGCCAGTAGGATCTGCAAGTCTCGCGCCAAAGTGGCAGGGTGACAGCTAATGTAGACGATGCGTGGTGGTCGTCGCAGCTTTAGGGTCTCGAGCACTTGGCGGTCGCAGCCGCGCCGCGGCGGATCCAGCACCACAATGTCGGCAGGGGGCAGGGTCGGCAAAACCTGTTCCACCGTGCCCTGGAAAAATTGGGCTGAGGCGATACCGTTGAACTGGGCATTGTAGCGGGCTTGGGCCACCGCTTCCGGCAAAGCTTCCACCCCCATCGCCCGTTTCGCCCGTTGCGCCAGCAGCAAGGTTAAGGTGCCGATGCCACAGTAGGCATCCAGGATGGTTTCCTCTCCCCGCAGGTTCAGTTGGTCGGCTATCCAGGTAAAAAAGGCTTCTGCTTGCTCTGTGTTGACCTGGAAGAAAGAGGTGCTGTCGATCCAGAGGGAAAAACCGGCAAATTCCTCCCGCAAAGACCCCCGACCGGCAATCACCTCAGTCTCCGGGCCGAAGATGGCATTGGTGCGGGCCGAGTTGAGATTGAGACAGACCCCCACCAGGTCAGGGTAGCGCTGCATCCAGCGTTCGGCCCAGCTTTCCAGATGGGGCAGGCGACGACTGCAACTGACCAAGGTCAGGAGCACCTCGCGGGTGCGGCGACCGATGCGCAAACCCAAGTGGCGGAGATGACCCTGGTGACGACTTTCGTCGTAGACACTCCAGCCCGTCTCTTGAAGATCGCGCTTGATTTCCCTCAGGAACACATCCAGCCGCTCGTCTTGCACGGGGCATTGGTTGAGGTTCACCAGGCGGTGGCTGCCCCGTTGGTAGTAGCCCATGCGCAAGGGCTGGCCCTCCGGTTTGGCCATGGGGTAGGTGACCTTGTTGCGATAGCGCAGCGGCTGCTGGGATCCCAAAATAGGGACAGGCTGCGGCAGAGTCAGACCGCCAATCCGCTCCAGCGCATCCCTGAGGATTTGCTGCTTGGTGGCCAATTGCTGGGCATAGCTGACATGTTGCCATTGGCAGCCACCACATTTGTCCGCCACGATGCAGGCCGGTCGCACCCGTTGGGGAGAGGGAGAAATCAGCGACCGAATTCGCCCGACCAAGTAGTTGCGCTTGATCTCGGTTATTTGGGCCACCACCTGATCCCCGGGCACCGCCTGGGACACAAACACCACTCGCCCTTGTCCAAGTCCTACCGTGTGGGCAATGCCATCTCCCTGGGGGGTCAGGGCCGTGACCTCCAACGCCAAGAGATCCCCAGGTTTAACGGGATCAGGAAGGACGGAAGGGATCGGATGTTCCATTAGGCTGTTTCGCCGAAATTCGAAATAACTATAACCATAGGTCAGGTCGTGTTGGCTGGAGTCAGCATTGCCGGAAAAAGCTGTAGCAAGGCAAAAAGCATGTCAGCCGCCAACTGCTTACGGGATTGAAAACCCCATCCAATGAAGTGGTTCACTCCTTGGTCAAAGCAGATAGAGAAGGCAAAACATCTTCTCGAAAAGGAACCTCGTTTTGATTCACATTCTCCAGCTCGGCCAACATGAGAGGGTTAACCCGGTTTAGGTAGGGCACCAAAACCTGTTGTAGCCTTCGGCTGTAGAAGCGGTGGTAGCTGTACACAGGCGTGGCCGGAAATCCCCGTCGGATCTTATGGGATCCCCCTGCGCCGGGATCAAAGTTGCGGATCCCTTCTCGGATGGCGAGGGCAATGGGCTCGTAGTAGCAAACGTTAAAGTGCAAAAACTTCACCTCCTCCCGACAACCCCAGTAGCGCCCGAACAGGCGATCTCCCTTACGAATACAAAAAGACATCCCCACAATTTCTGCATTCCGTTCCCCGGCCACCAGCACAACTCGCTCCCGATAGTTGGGATAGAGAGACTCGAAAAAGCGGCGATTGAGATATTTGCTCCAGTTCCAAAATTGGGCGCAGGTGTTGCTGTAAAAGTCGTACATGAGAGACAACAGGCGGGGCGTGATCTCCTCTCCTGTGTAAATCTTGAGTTCTAGGCCGCTTTTTTCCATTGCAGCCCGCTCTCGCTTGATGTTGCGCCGCTGGTTGGCATTGAACTGGCTCAAAAAGTCTTCGTAAGAGCGGTAGCCGGGGTTGTGCCACTGGTAGTTGTGGGTGATCCGGGGCGTAAATCCATCCGACTCCAATTGAGTCCGCCAGTCCAGATCTACATAAAGCAAGCTAAACACCGAAATATCCTTCTCTTGGCAAAACCGGTCAATGGCTGCCAGCATCAACTGCCACACCTCTGCTTCCGAATACTCGGGATGGACGAGGATGCGATAGCCCGTAGCCGGAGTAAAGGGGGCCATGCCGATTAACTTCGGGTAGTAGCGTTCCCCCAATTGGCCGGCAACTGCAGCCCATTCTTGGTCAAAGACAAACTCCCCCTGGCTGTGGCTTTTCAAATACAAGGGGGCAGCAGCAATCAAC
>NZ_JANSHQ010000167.1:0-2456 GCF_047461715.1 Synechococcus sp. R8-2
GCCCTGGGGTTTTCCCGCGCCGTGGGGGAATACGGCTCTGTGGTGATCATCGCTTCCAGCATTCCCTTTCGGGACTTGATTGCGGCGGTGCTGGTGATTCAGCGGCTGGAACAACACGACTATGCTGGGGCAACCGTGATCGGAACGGTGATGTTGGGGATCTCTTTCCTGTCGCTGGTGGTAATTAACCTTCTGCAAGCCTGGGGAAGTCGCCATGAAACCTGACGAGGTAGCAGGTGTCAAACCGAAGCCCTCAACATGGCTGTCGGGCCTGTTGATCGGGATCGTCGGGCTCTACATCGCGCTGCTGCTGGGGATCCCGGTGGTGAACATCTTCTATCAGGCGTTTCGAGAAGGGATCCCAGCCTTTCTCCATCGCCTGACAGAGCGGGAGTTGCTCAGTGCCCTGCGATTGACGGTGCTAACCGCCCTGGTCGTTGTGCCCCTCAATACCTTTTTCGGCCTCTGTGCTGCCTTGGCCATTGCTCATCGGCGTTTTCCGGGGCGGGCGCTGCTGCTGAGCCTGATCGATCTGCCCTTTTCCATTTCCCCGGTGGTGGCTGGCCTAATGCTGGTGCTCATCTTCGGGCGTCAGGGTTGGCTGGGATCCTGGAACTTGCGGGTTATCTTTGCATTTCCGGGCATTGTGTTGGCAACGGCTTTCATCACCCTTCCTTTTGTGGCGCGGGAAGTGTTGCCGGTGTTGGAGGAGGCAGGCACCGACCAGGAAGAAGCCGCCAAAACGCTGGGGGCGACCCCCTGGCAGATCTTCTGGAGAATCACCCTGCCCAACATCCGCTGGGGCCTTCTGTACGGCGTCATCTTGACCAATGCCCGCGCCATGGGGGAGTTCGGCGCTGTGGCTGTGGTTTCCGGCAACATCATTGGCCGCACCCAGACCTTGCCCCTGTTCGTGGAAGATGCCTACCGCAGTTATGCCACCGGCTCAGCCTATGCGGCGGCGGTGGTGCTCTCCTTGCTGGCGGTGGTAACCCTAGTGGCTAGGGAGTTCCTTGAGCGGGGATCCCATTCCCGCCGGATCTTTTGATCCGTCAGGGTGTGGATCAGACGGGCTCGGTGAGGATCTCTGGCAGACAAACCTTAGTGCCCCCCAGGCCGCAGTAGCCGCGCGGATTCTTGGCCAGATATTGCTGGTGGTAGTCTTCGGCGTAGTAAAACTCAGGCGCGTCTAAGATCTCGGTGGTGATCTGGCCGTAGCCGTGGGCGGTCAGGGCCTGCTGATAGAGATCGCGGGTTTTTTCCGCCAGCTCCCGCTGCGCCGGAGAATACACATAGATGCCGGAGCGGTATTGGGTGCCCACATCATTGCCTTGGCGCATCCCCTGGGTAGGGTCGTGATTTTCCCAAAACACCTTCAGCAGTTGGGCATAGCTGACCTGAGGTGGGTCGTAAACCACCCGCACCACCTCGTTGTGGCCAGTCAGGCCGGTGCAGACCTCTTCGTAGGTGGGGTTGGGGGTAAACCCGCCGGCGTAGCCCACCGCTGTGCTGAACACCCCTGGCACCTGCCAAAACTTGCGCTCTGCCCCCCAGAAGCAGCCCATGCCGAACATGGCCAGCTCCATGCCCTCGGGAAAAGGCGGCTGCAGCGGATGGCCGTTGACAAAATGCCGATTCACGATCACCATCGGCTCGGCCCGGCCCGGCAACGCTTCTTCCGGTTTGGGCAGGGACAGTTTCTTGCCAAGTTTGCCAAAGCCAAAGAGCACCATAGGGACAGCCCGATACATTCGTTAACAGTTACCAGCCTAGCTCAGTTGGCTCCTCATGTGTTGGAAAAATCCTTGATCGGGTCAGCTCACCGATTCAAAAGCCCCCAGCCGCTTGGCCACTAGCAGATAGACGGTCATGATCCCCATCGGCACAACCGTGAAGGCTGCCGCCAAGGGAATGTTGCCAGAGGTGCCCTGAAAGGCGAGAACTGCCTGCCCGATGAAATAGCTGGAATTGCCCAGAGAATAAGGCACCACAAAATCTCCTAGCGTTAAGGAAAAGGTGAAGACCGACCCGGCCAGGATCCCTGGCAACGCGAGGGGAAGAGTAACATGGCGGAACGTTTGCCAACCCTGAGCTCCCAAATCTGCAGAAGCCTCAATTAAGCTATCAGGCACTCGCTCCAAAGCCGCCTGGATCGGCAGAATCATATAGGGCAGCCAAACATAGAGAAACACCAAGAAAATACCCAAGTTGGATACAGCCAGCGATGGCCCACCGATCCCGGGCAACTGCAAAATCTTTTCCACCCAGCCCTGTAGGCCCACATGGGTGAGTAGATAGGTAAGGATCCCTTCTTTGGCCAGGATCAACTTCCAGGCATAAACCCGAATCAAATAACTAGACCAAAGCGGTAGGAGCACCAACAAGTACAAAAAGTCCTTTCAGCGAGGAGAGGCCAGTCTGACCATGGTATAAGCCAGAGGAAAAGCCAACACAAT
>NZ_JANSHQ010000168.1:0-4254 GCF_047461715.1 Synechococcus sp. R8-2
GGGGTTAGAGGCATGCTCTTCTTGCGCTCAAGCGAAAGATTGCTGTGATCAATGCTGCTTTTTGCCCGATTGATAAGGGATCCCCGAAAGCTTGTCAGGGGGTGATCTGGAACTCCAGGTTGTAGGTTTGGAGTAAGTTTATGGTTTCGTGATCGGTGATGTTGGTGTCGGCCAGCTCCAAGTTGTAGAAATCGATGAACTCTTCGTGGTCAAAATAGGGGCCGGCATGCCAGGTACCCATCTCCAGTTTGATAAAGCGATCCCCAGGCACCCGAAAGGCTTGAATCTGATCGACGTGCAGCTCATTGGCAGGCGGTGCAACACCAATAAACCACTCCTTGCCATTCAGGGATCCCAGGCACTGGGTGCAGCGGATGTGGTGGGTGATCTGAGTAAACTTGAGGCCGCGGCGAGGCAAGCGCATGATGTAAAAGCGGGGCTGCCCTTGATTCAAGAACAACTGAGCATCTTGACTGTCGAAGGGTTTGTGATCGGGAGTGGGGCAAATGACCTGTCCGTAGGGGGCAAAGTTTTCCGGTTCAGCGAGATGGGCCTTCAGTTGGCGCAATTGGCTGGTCACCCTGCTCTTCTCCTTTGCGTTTGACGAGCTGTCTTGTGTCTCACTGTTGCCCTACAACGTGAGCACGAGGGCGTGAAGACGCAAACAGCCCAGCGAACCCCATTCTATCGAGACTTGGTCAGGCAGCTTCCCTTCTGGGAAGGGATCCCTGAGCAAGCCCAAGCTGCTCAAGGTCGCAAGTACAATGGGAAAACTTCCCAGCCTCAGCAGAGCAAATGGCGATGCAGCGGGACTTACAAGAGCTGATCATCTCCCCAGCTCAAGTTGAAAGCCTCTCTCAAGTGCCGGTGGCTTGGTTGTATCGGCCTCGGCCCGTTCGTCGTTTTAAAGACCGTCTGCGCCAGTTCTCCGCCTTCTGGGATCTCCTACGCTTGCTGGTGACGCTGGATTTGTTCTTGCGTTTCTTGACCTTCTGGACAGGGGGATCCCTACTTACCCTGGTGGGGCGGATTTGGATCCCTGGCCTACAGGCCACTTGGGGCACTTGGCCGGTGGAATGGGGGATCCTGGCGGCTATTGCCGCCCTGGGCCAAGCCTATTGGATTTTCCGCAGCCGCCGCATGCCGCTGCTGTTGAATTTGCTGGGGGAGGTGGATCGCTACAACCGAATCATCCAGGCCATCCACGTCAACGACCAGTTGGTGGAAGCGGGCAACCCCGAGGTGAAGCTGGCCCAGAGGGCTCAGGTGATCGAAGCCCTGAAGCTGACCCGGGCCGATCTCATCCGCGCCTTGAAAACCGAACGGATCTTGCGGCAAAACGAAGACCTAATCAAGCAGCAGAGCGAGTTCTTCGGCGATAACTTGGCAGCTTTGACAGCTCTGCAGGTGAGCGAGCAGGCCAGCGAACAGGGTCGTATCCTAGAGACTGCTTTACAGATTGCTTTGCAGGTGCGCTCCCAAATCCGCCGTTTGCAAGAGCGAGAAGCCAACCACCCCCCAAACAGGGATCCAGACAAGATTGAGAAAGATCAGCAGGATAGAGATGGCAACTCAGATGGGCAGTGAAACAGATGGTTATTTTTGTCGGCAGGCGGCGCTGTGGGTTCTAATCCTTGGGAGAAAGTTGAGGTTGATTGCACCGCGTTAGCAGGTCGGAGACCGAAATTGGAGTGACCCCATCTCCCTGATTGGTGCTAAATCCCCGCTCTGCACTATTCCGCACTGTCAAGATCGCCTGCCGGCGCTACACTGGGGCTTGTCTTGGATCCCTCTGTCATCCACACACCTCTAGATGAGCCTTTTGGCCCGCTCCCTGGCCTACGCCCAGAACCACAGCGACACGCTGTTTCAAGCCTTCGTCCAACACCTGCAACTGGTGGCGGTGCCTTTGGGAATGGGGCTGCTGTTGGGTTTGCCGCTGGGTTTTTTCAGCTCCCGCTCCCAGATGCTTTCCCTGGTGGTGATCAATGCGTTTAGCAGCCTGCGGGTGATCCCCAGTTTGGCCATTTTGTTTTTGGCCATCCCCTATTTCGGCCTCAGCTTCCGTTCGGCAGTTGTCGCCCTAACCCTTCTGGCTCTGCCCCCCATTCTGATCAGCACGGATGTGGCCTTCCGCAGCCTTGAGCCGGCCCTGCGGGAAGCTGCCCTGAGCATGGGCATGACCCCTGCCCAGGTACTGCGGCACGTGGAGATCCCTTTGGCCTTGCCGGTGATCTTGGCCGGTGTTAAAACGGCTACCATTGAGGTGATTGCCAGTGCTACTCTGGCAGCGTTTATCGGCGCAGGAGGGCTGGGTACTTTCATTACCCTAGGGTTTGCTCTCTATGACAACGCCATCTTGCTGGTGGGGGCGATTCCGGTGGCGCTGCTGGCTATTGCAGCGGAAGTTGGCCTCGGAGCCCTGCAGCGGGCTTTGGAACCTCCCCAAGCCTGAGGTTCTGTGAGGGATCCCATGCTGTCTTCCTCTGGTTCTTCTGAAGTGCGATCCCGTTGGCCTTTCCGCTCCATTCCTTTGCGGGTGGCGTTGCTGCTGCCCCTAGTGCTCTCAGTAGCAGGGGGAGTGGGGGGAGTGGCCTATCTCTCCTGGCAGGGCGGGCGACACCTGGCGCTGCGCTTGACGGAGCAACTGAGGCGGGAAGTTACCGACCGCACCGAAGAGCATCTTGCCAGATATTTGCAAATTCCCCTTCAGATCAATGCCCTCAATCAAGGGGCAGTGAGGGGGGGGCTGCTGCCCGATTTGACAACCCCCAGCCCAGCCGATCTAGAGGTGCTGGAAGCTCACTTTGCCCGCCAGTTGCAGCCATTTCCTGAGCTGAGCTACGTCGGCTTTGTCTCGGCTCAAGGGGGGTTTGTGATCGCCCGCCGCCACGCCGATGGGTCGATCTGGACTTACCACACACCCGGCCTCTTGCCGGGATCCGCCCAGAGCCGCCAACGGGATCCGGAAACAGGGGATCCCACAGGGTTCACTCGCCGGTTGGGCTTTGTGGATCTGAGGCAGTTGTTCTGGTTTCCCCAGCTCCTGCAGTCGGAAGGGATCCGCGACACTTGGGTGGTAACCCGATTTTTTGCGGAGCTTCCTGCCCAGGATCCAGAGCGGCTGATCATGACGTCCCTATCCCTGACCGACTCGGGGGGGCGGGTTTACGGCAGCTTAGTGGCTTCCCTCTCCGTCCGGCAGCTTCAAGCCTTTCTGGAACAGATGGAAAGCCGTTCTCCTGCAGAGGTGAGTTTTCTGCTGGACGAGGAAGGACAGGTGGTGGCCAGTACGGCGGGGCCTGCTCCCCATCCGCTGCTGGTGGCTGTGCAAGAGCAGGTGGGCTCCTGGGAGACGGCCTCTTCTCAGAATTCGCTGCGCCTCGTGGTTGGCGGGATCCCCTACTGGGTGGAGGTGGAGTCCCTCCAGAGTAAAGGGAGGCTGGGCTTTTATTTTGTGCATGGGATCCCAGAGGCAACCCTTCTGGCCGAAGTCCATCGGAGCGCCCAACAGGCTGCGCTGCTGGGGGGTGGGCTATTGCTGAGCATGCTGGGGACAGGGATCCTCCTCGGCGAAGCTCTCTCCCGTCCCCTGCGCCGCCTCACCCAAGTAGCCGAGCAATTTATACACAGCGGTTTCCAGCCCTGGCCTCCTTTGGATCCCGGCCCCATCCAGGAGGTGCAGACGCTAACCAAAGCCTGGCAGCAGGCGGCAGCAGCCCAGCAGGCCCTGCTGGATCGTCTGTGGCAGCAGCAGCAGGAGTACCGTGCTGTGGTAGAGCAGCAGACGGAGCTGATCTGTCGCTTTCGGCCCAATGGGCACATCACCTACGTCAACTCTGCTTTATTGCGTTTCTTCGATCATCGGGTAGAAGAAGTGGTGGGCCGAGCTTTGTGGGATCTGCTGCTGGAAGAAGAGCGGGAGGTGGTGCTGCAGGCTTTTGCCGCTCTCACGCCTGAGAGTCCTTTTTATAGCAGCGAGCGGGAGTACCCCGGCAAAGACGGCCAGTCCCGCTGGATTAGCTGGGTAGATCAGGGCATTTTCGACAGCCGAGGCCGCCTGGTGGAGATCCTATCGGTGGGACGGGAGATCACCGAGCAGAAACGGGCAGAACAGCAGTTGCAGGCCCTCAACCGGGAGCTGGAAGCCCAGGTGGAGCTGCGCACGGCCAAGCTGCAGCAAGCCTTGCATTTTGAGGGGGTGCTGCGCGCCATCAGCAGCCGGATGGTGGTCAGCCTAAACGAGGGGGAAAT
>NZ_JANSHQ010000169.1:0-5735 GCF_047461715.1 Synechococcus sp. R8-2
CGCGTTGGCGGGACGGAGTCCTTGGGGACGGGAACGGGCTGTTGAGTGGTGACTTGCTGCATCCAACGGCGCACTTCTGCCATCAACTCGGCGTTGGCAGGTTCTAGGCGACTGGCTTGCATAAAGTCTGCTTTGGCCATGCCAGCATTCCCCTGCTTCAGGTGAGCAATGCCCCGGTGCAGGTAGTAGCGGGCCACGTTGGGCTCAGCGCTGATGGCAAAGTTCAGATACTGCACCGCATCCCGGTATTGCTTGCGCTCGATCATGTCCAAGGCTTGGATAAAGCGGGTTTCCCCAGGGCTGAACTTGGGGGCAGGCGGTGGGGTGGGAACGGGCTGAACAGGGGGACGGGTGGGCGGAGCAACGACGGGGGAGGCTGGGATCCCTCCCACAGTGGTACGGCTGGGGGAAGGGGTTGGGATCCCGGTCGCGGTAGTGGTTCTAGAGGCAGGGGCTAGGCTCCCCTGGTAGCCGGCCTTGAGCAACAAATAGGCCAGGTTCAGCTCGCTCAATTGCTCGGTTTTCTCGAGCAGGGTTTCCATGGAGCTGTATTGCTCTTTGGCCAGCTTCTCCACCCGTCTGACATACTCTTCCTGCCAATGGGGGTGCTCGGCCAAGCCCTTGACGGCTTCCCCAGAGGGCCAAAGATCCGGGGGGGGCGTCTCCAAAAGGCGTTTGATCCGCATTTTGAGCACCGTTTCATATTCCCCTCGCTCCCGCTCTTTGGTCAGCACTTCGTTGGCCGGGTTGACCAGCTTGGCAAAGAGGATGTTGGCGCGCTCTGCACCTTCGGGATCCCCCACAAACCGATCCGGGTGGAGGGCCTTGGCCGCCTGCAGGTAGCCGCGCCGGATCCCCTTGGAGTCGGCGGTAAGGGGCACGCCTAAGATGGCGAAATGGTCAGTCTCGTAGCGGGCTAGTCCTCGGTTGAGGCGGGGGACATTAGAGTTGGATCCCATAGTTGCCACTTCTCTAAAATCTGCTGCAAGGTTCCGTTTTCGATCAGGCTGGAAATCGCCCCATCCACAGCTTCCTTCAGGGAAGGATGCTGAGAGGATACTACTCCCACCAGAGGCATGGGGAACAGGGGCGGCCCCACCAGGCGCAGCCGGGATCCAGCTTGGCGCAGGTTTAGGGCGGCAACAGGCTGATCGACCAGCACGGCATCCAACTGGCCGGCTTGTAGCTGAGCAAACAAGCGCTCAGGGTTGCTGGTGGCAAAGAGACGAATGGCGTTGCCCCTCCTCTCGTTATACGCCTCCAGTAGGGCTGCCCCTGTACTATTGACTACGATGCCCACTTTGCGGCCAAATAATTGCGACAGTGCTTCAATGGCCGGTTCCTCTGGCCCGGAGGCGGGGGAGGGATCCCGTACCACCAAGCGCTGCGGGCTGAGGTAGTAGGGCCGGGTGGCCAGAAACTGCTCCGGATCCAAGCCCAAAGCTTCCCGCGCTCCCCAGATCAAGTCCACCTCATCCGCTTGCAAGGCCGCCAACTGCTCCCTCCAGGCCACGTAGATGGGATCCACCTGCACCTGAAGGGTTTGGGCCAACGCCTCCAGGATATCCCACTCAAAGCCGGCGTAGGTTTGTCGCTCCAAGTCGGTATAGAGATAGGCCGGCCCCAGACTGGGATCCAAGCCAACCCGAATGCGCCCCCGGGCCTGGATCTCGGCCCAACGGGAATCGAGGGGCTGTGCCCGCTCGGTGGGGGCAACCTTCCCTTGTTCCGGCTGAGGGTAGCCGGGGCCAGCAGTGGCGACCCCAAGGGCCATTGCTCCCAAGATGAGGGCCAGGCCGAACTGTGCCGCCCGGCAGCAATGTCGCTGTTTTCCGGGGAGTCCGCTAACCCATCTCCTATCTACCCTGCCCAACATAGGGTTCTTGGAATCTTCTTGATTATTCCTCGATTATTCGTCAGCTACTTCTGTCTTCAATTCAACTCAACTGGGGAGCTTTCCCGGTTCTGATAGGCTGGGCGTGGATCCCGCCGCATGGGAAAGGAGACCGGCAAAGGCTGTACTTGGGCCAATTCTTCTTGCAGAGCAGCGTGTAACCAGCCATTGCTGGCCAACAGTCGGCCACTGTAAACGTCCACCGGGCTGCCATCATAAGCGGTCACCTTGCCGCCTGCCTCCCGCACCAGAACGATCCCTGCGGCAATGTCCCAAGGGGAGAGGCCCCGCTCCCAGTAGCCATCCAACTGACCGGTGGCCACATAGGCCAAATCCAGAGCTGCAGATCCGCCCCGCCGCACTCCTTGGGTGAGATGGGTAAAGTGGCAAAACTCGGCGTAGTTGTTGTCAGGGGTTTCGCGACGATCGTAGGCAAAGCCGGTCACCAGCAGGCTCCGAGACAATTCAGCCGTTGTGGAGACTCGAATGGGTTGGCGGTTGCGGGTAGCCCCCATCCCTTGGACGGCGCGAAACAGATCCCCGCGAAAAACATCACAAACAACCCCCAAAACCGGCTCCCGCCCCTGCAGCAAACCGATGGAGACGGCAGCAAAAGGGTAGCCATGGGCAAAGTTGGTGGTGCCATCTAGGGGATCGATCATCCAAGCGTAGGCACCCTCCGGGGATCCCTGCTGGCCTGATTCCTCGGTCAAGATGACATCTTCGGGGAAGTGCCGCCTCAAGATTTTTAAGATGAGATCCTCGGAAGCGCGATCCGCCGCAGTCACCAAGTCGCCCGGACGTTTCTCCTCAATGGCAAGGGTGCCCCCCACATAACTGCGCAGCAAAGCTCCTGCCTCCAGGGCAGCTTCTGTGGCCACATCCAACCGACGCAGCAGGGCCTCTGTCACACCCCTACCTCAAGAATCTGTTACTCAGGATAGCCCGCGAAGGCTGAGGCTCCCAAGGGATTCCTGAAAACCAAAATGGGCCCAACCTGAGCCCAAGCCCAGTTTCCGGGGAAAGGGGGTATCTCCAAGGCTGCCTATGGTGTATAGTACAGTACACTGGGGCTTGTGGGTTTTCCGGCAGCCCGCCAAGACCAGAGTTCCTTTGAAAGCAGTAGGGTTTTGGGGAACTATGAACTATAGATAAGACTTTGAATTTGGAAAGCCAAGCTGCTGTAAATGGCGTTGAGCGTTGAGGGGGGAAGACCTTTGCCACATAGCTACGACGATTTTTTCACCTCCATCACAGAGGTTGGCGGGAAAAGTCCTCTTCCCAGCCAGGGCTTTGATCTGCCGGCGGATTTGTTCGATCAAGTCCCTGAACGGCCGGTGTCCCATCCGGAGTTCACCCTGTCCATCTGCCATCCTGTCCGGCCCTGCAGCTACATCCTGCGGGAGAGTATCTATACGCTTGGACGGGATCCCTCCAACGCCATCCAGATCGTCAATCGGTTTGTCTCGCGTCGCCATGCTTACCTGGTGCGGGTGCCCACCAAGTCCAACCGGACAGGGTTTACCTATTGCCTGATCGACGGCAACCGCAAGGGCCAGTCCAGTACCAATGGGGTGTTTGTTAACGGCACGCGGGTGGCCACTCACTACTTGAGGAGTGGAGATGTCATCTATTTCGGGCCGGAGATCCGCGCCTATTTCTTTGAGGTAGCCCGCACTCTCCCCGTGACTCCTCTTGACATTGGCCCTGACCTTGGCGAAGAGCTTCAGCTTCCCCACGCATAGGAGCTCACTGCAACTGTTGACAGACCCGAAGCTGCATCGCTAAATTAATTAAGCTGGTTAAGCAATGTGAATTGGGGCATCGCCAAGCGGTAAGGCAGCGGGTTTTGGTCCCGCCATTCGGTGGTTCGAATCCATCTGCCCCAGCTTAAAATCCAACCGAGAGCACAAAGGCGCAAGCCCTTGGGATCCCGTGCAGATCTGGGGTTTCGGCTCTTGGCATCAGCAGGGCGCGTTGCTCTGGGGAACTGAGGAATCATGGGGTCGCTTTTGCCAACGGAGGCCCTGGCTTGGCAGGACTGGCCGCGGAGAGAATGGCAACAACCAGAAACCAAGGGTGAGGGATCCGGGGTGAGCTGTTCAGGTCGATCCTTGATGGTGGTGGGAACTTCTTCCCACGTGGGCAAAACCCTTTTGGTGACAGCCCTCTGTCGCATTCTCAAGAAAGCGGGAAAAAGGGTCGCCCCCTTCAAAGCTCAGAATATGTCCCTCAACGCCTATGTCACCCCAGAGGGCAAAGAGATCGCCTACGCGCAGGCTCTGCAAGCTTGGGCTGCCGGGATTCCCCCTGCGGTGGAGATGAACCCAATCCTTCTGAAGCCCCAGGGCAACCTGACTTCCCAGATCGTCTTGAACGGAGTGGCGGTGGGCACCTACCGCGCCGGAGAGTATTACGAGCGCTGGTTTGCGCCGGCCTGGCAAGCGGTCAAAGAAGCCCTTGCTCGCCTACAACAGCAGTACGACTGGATCCTTTGCGAGGGGGCAGGTAGCCCAGCAGAGGTGAACCTCAAACATCGGGACTTGGCAAATATGCGGGTTGCCTTGCATTTGGGATCCCCCACTTGGCTGGTGGCGGACATCGACCGAGGTGGGGCGCTGGCCCATGTGGTGGGCACACTCCAGCTGCTGGAACCCGAAGAACGGGCCCTGATCCGGGGCATTGTCATCAACAAGTTTCGGGGCTCGCGGGAATTGTTGCAGCCCGGCCTGGACTGGCTGGAAAACTACACCGGGATCCCCGTCGTTGGTGTCTTGCCTTGGTTGGATTGGGTTCTGCCCCAAGAGGATTCGATGGGAATTGAGGCCAGCCCCCAGCTCTGGGAAGATCGGGCCGGTCGCCAAGCCCTGAGGGAAGGGCGCCTGGAGATTGCTGTGGTGCGTTTGCCCCAGGTGGCCAATTTCTCGGATTTTGACCCCTTGTTGGCGGAGCCCACCGTCCATCTGCGCTGGGTTCACCCCGGCCAAAGTTTGGGATCCCCGGATGTGGTTATCCTGCCCGGCAGCAAGACCACCCTCAACGATCTGTTCGCGTTGCAAAAGACCGGCTTGGCCGATCAACTGCGCCAATACTCCGGCCATATCGTCGGCATTTGCGGCGGACTGCAAATGTTGGGAGAGACCATCGCCGATCCCGAAGGCTGGGAGGGGATCGCCGGCACCTACTCGGGGTTGGGCTTTCTCCCTTTGACCACCGTTTTACAACCCACCAAGGTCACCCAGCAGGTGCAGACCCAAAGCCGATGGCCTGCCCTGGCCCCCATTCAGGGGTACGAAATTCATCAGGGATCCACCCAGGCGGATCCCTCTGGCTGCCTGCCGCTGTTCGAGCAAGAGAACCTGGGCTGGCGGGATCCCACGGGTCGGATTTGGGGCAGCTATCTGCATGGCCTGTTTGACAACCACCTGTGGCGGCGACAATGGCTGAACTGGCTGCGCCGACAAAAAGGCTGGGATCCCTTGCCGGATCTGGAGGGCCACTATGCTCAGCAGCGGGAGCAATTGCTGGAGCGCCTGGCCGATCTGTGGCAGCCTCACCTGGACTTGGGCCTGTTGATGGAATAGCCCATCGGCGATGGGGGAGAGAAGTGGGGTGGGAGGCTATGTTGCGCCAGGTTACGCCAGCGCGACCGGAAATCCAGGATCCACTCAACCGGTTGCCTCGGCTACCTCTGCCTGACCCGAAGAAGTCCGCTCCGAAAGGCTTATGCAACGCTGAACAAAACAGAACTTTGCCCAGCATCGCTGCTTTCTTCCTGCTTCAGCGACCCATGACTAGCGGCAGAGTTCACCCCTACCGCCCCGCCAGAGGAGTCTCCACA
>NZ_JANSHQ010000170.1:0-9903 GCF_047461715.1 Synechococcus sp. R8-2
TCAGCGTAAATGTATCAGGAAGGCAACTGAGTTCCTCAAGTAAGGTGCACCGACTGTTGGACGAGGATCCCTGGTGTTTTGGGCAAAGGTTGGCTCAAGCGTCTGATCTGAGCCTGCGCCTGCAGTTGTTCGTCAATCCAGTCCGCCAGTTCCCGCATGTAAAGCGCCACATGGATCGCCTGGTCGCGCTGTGCTGGCTCCACACCTTTTTCCGCCAGGCGGGCCAGAATTACGGGATCGCTCAGCTCCTCCAGGGCGGCAAAGTCTTCCGGTTGGTCGAACCCCAGCTCTGCCATTTTCTCGAACACATACCCCAGCTGCAGGCCGGTGGCCTCGCACTGCCCCTCCAGTTGCCAGGGATCCCTCAAGGCCAGGGCAACAGTTCGGTAGGCGGTTTGGGCGATGGAGCGCCAGGTGCCGCGGTGGATGCGCAGGCTGAGTTGCTGCCGATCCCAGCCCAGGGCTTCTCGCACCAACAGGCCGCAATTGCAGCGGGTGCTGTCCCGCCAGCAGTACTCCCAGTCCCAGAAGCCCCAGTGTTGGGATTGGATACGATCCGCGGTGCGGCGCAGGAGAGCTGCCAACTCAGGTGTGGGGCGCATGAGGCAACACAGAGCTAAACAAAAAACAACAAAACAAAAAACAACAAATATAGAGCGCCTCCAGTCTAGGCAGGCGAGCGATGGAGAACAAGCCCAGCTCAATCTTCTTTACATTCCTGGTCGCAACAGCATTGCGGAGCAACATATTCCTGTTCGGGCCTGTCCTCCGAGGGCAAAGCTCGTTGCCGTTGCCAAGCCCCCCAAGCCACCCCTGCCAACACCAGCGAGGCCCCGCCCAGGTAGGTGCCTCCTGCCGGCAAGCCCGCCAAGGCCAAGGCCAGGGATCCCCCCCAGAGGGTCATGGCGTAGATGAGCAGCACCGAATGCCGCTGGGATAGGCCGGCTTTGAGCAAGCGGTGGTGCAAGTGGCCTTTGTCGGGATGGAAAGGCGACTTCCCCCTGGCCAGCCGCTTGAGGATTACGGTGGACATATCCAGGATCGGCACCGCCAAGATAAAGAAAGGCAGAGCCACTGCCAGCGTGGTCACCCCCTTGGCCACCCCGATCACCCCGATCCCAGCCAGGGTAAAGCCCAAAAAATAGGCCCCTCCATCCCCCATGAAGATCTGCGCCGGGTTGAAGTTGTAGCGCAAAAAGCCTAGGCAAGCTCCCGCCAAAGCCGCCGCCAGCATGGCCGCCGCCGGTCGATCCAGCAGCAGGGTTACGATCAGCATCACCACTGCCGCAATTCCCGACACCCCTGCCGCCAGCCCATCCAGCCCGTCCATGAAGTTGATGGCGTTGGCCATCCCCACCAGCCAGAACAGGGTAATCAGCAGGCTCAACCACACCGGAAAGGGCCAGATCCCTCTCCCGGGCAGACTGATGAACTCAATGCGCACCCCTACTCCCCAAGCGGCAGCAGCCACGCCGAATTGCATCAACAAGCGGGAAAAAGGCGACAGGTGAAACAGGTCGTCCGCCAGGCCAATCAAAAAAAACAAAACCCCACCGATCGTCACCCCCCAAATCTCGTACTCCTGCTCGGTGCGCAAGCCCCCAAAAGCTCCGGCTCCCCAGAGCAACAGCAGGGCCACCAAGTTCCCAAAAAAGATGGAAACCCCCCCCAGGCGTACCATCGGCTGCCGGTGGATCTTGCGCTCGTCGGGAAAATCCAACTGGCCACTGCGGATCCCGACCGCCTTCACCACCGGGGTTGCCCACAGAACCACACAGGCAGCAGCCAGAAAGGCAACCAAGTAGGGCATAGCAAGCCGTGGCGAGGATTGCGGTTATCCCAAGTGGGGGTAGAGGGGGAAACGACGACAGAGCTGAGCCACCCGCTGGCGACACTCTTCCAATACAGCAGGCTCCTCAGGCTGAAACAGACAATCGGCGATGATCTCCCCAATTTCCTCAAATTCTACTGGCCCCAAGCCGCGGGTGGTCAAGGCTGGGGATCCCAGACGCAGGCCGCTAGCTACAAAGGGCGGCTGTGGGTCGAAGGGAATGGTGTTCTTATTGGCGGTGATGTGGATCTCCCCCATCAGCCGATCCGCCCGTTTGCCCGTCATTACCGGATCCGCCGCCCCAGTTTTTTCCAGCACCGCCGAAACCGAGCGCAGATCCAGCAGCATCAGGTGGTTGTCTGTGCCCCCGGAAACCAGTCGAATGCCCCGCCGTTGCAGGGATCCCGCCAGGGCTTGGGCATTGGCGATAACTTGGGCCGAGTACTGGGCAAAGCTGGGCTGCAGGGCTTCCCCAAAGGCCACCGCCTTGCCGGCAATGACATGCTCCAGCGGCCCCCCTTGACTGCCGGGGAACACCGCCTTATCCAGCTTTTTGCCCAGCTCTGGGTCGCGGGTGAGAATGAGCCCTCCACGCGGCCCGCGCAGCGTCTTGTGGGTAGTGGTGGTCACCACATCGCAGAGGGGCACGGGGTTGGGGTGATGTCCAGTGGCCACCAAGCCGGCAATGTGGGCAATGTCGGCCAGAAGATAGGCCCCCACCTCGTCGGCAATGGCGCGGAAAGCGGCAAAGTCAATTGTCCGCGGATAGGCAGAGTAGCCGCAGATGATCAGCTTGGGCCGGTGCTGCAGGGCCAGATCCCGCACTTGGTCAAAATCAATCCGCTCCGTCTGCGGATGCACCCCGTAGTGCACCACGCGGAACCACTTGCCGGAGACGTTTACCGGGGAGCCGTGGGTGAGGTGGCCGCCGTGGGCCAGATCCATGCCCATAATTGTGTCTCCTGGCTGCAGCAGGGCCAGGAAAACGGCGAAATTGGCCTGCGCCCCCGAGTGGGGCTGCACATTGGCGTGGGCTGCCCCGAACAATTGCTTAGCCCGGTCAATGGCCAGTTGTTCAATCTCGTCAATAAACTCGCAGCCGCCGTAGTAGCGCTTGCCGGGCAACCCTTCCGCATACTTGTTGGTGAGCACCGAGCCCTGGGCTGCCAAGACGGCAGGAGAAGTGAAGTTCTCGCTGGCGATCATCTCCAGGTGATCCCGCTGCCGGTTGAGCTCTTGCTGGATCAGGCGGTAAACAAGGGATCCGTTTCCGCCAGGATGGCCAAGCTATCCCGTGAGGTGGTCAGACTTTGTGGAGCAGCTACCATGATGACGCCAAGACCGAACTTCGCAGGAGGAATGGGCAAGAACTGCTTCGCCGTCGCGACGGCGTTGCGGAGCAACATCGTAGCATGACCCGCAAACCAGCAGCGCAGGCCCCGGCCTTTCTGCCTGGGGTAAAACCCCAAAACTGAGAAAGAATCCCTTGCTTTAGGGGTGGGGAGAATGTCAATCGATCCAAGCAGAGGATCTGGGAGCCACGGTCAAGCGGGATGGGCAAGGGCTGCTTTGTAAAGAATGTTGAGCTTTTCTTCTCGGTGTCAAGGCTACCCCTCAAGCTACGGTAGAGTGAGGGGGCTGACTTTTGTGCAATTCCACTGTTAGGGAGTTGGTTATGACGGACGCACAAGTTTTCACCATCCTGGCGATTGCCTTGGTGCCGGCAGTGATGGCTCTGCTTTTGGGATCCGCCCTGGCCCGCAGCTAAAGCTCCTGCATCTCCCAAAAAGTGCCTCTGGATCCCTTCGGCCTGCCCCGTCACGACAGTGTTGCGGAGTAATAAGGCAGGCTTTTTTCTTTATCAAGGAATGGAAAGTGTGGCTTGCGCTGCTGCACTCCTTCGGTTGTCCTGCCGTTGTTGGCTAAAGTTGGATTGATAAGGAGCACTCCCGGCAGCCAAGCAACTTGAGCCAGGTGGATCTACAGCGGCTTCAGCGCGCCCTTTCCCTAGAAGCAGAGGTGGGGTTTACCGACCTGCGGGGGCGAGAGCAGACCTTCTCCCAATTTTTGGGGAGCGTGTTCGGACAGGATCCCCCCTCTGACTGGGCGCTGAGTGGAGATGACCGGCGGCGGTGGCGAGAACTGGGATCCCGCTATACCCTGTATTCCGAGCTGGAGCTGCCCGAACGCCAGCACCTGGTGGCCGAAACCCGCCGCTGGCTGGAGCGAGTCCGACGTCAGCAAGAGCTGTCCCGACCGAGTTCCCACCAACCTGGCTCGTTTGCAGCCTCGTTGCCACAGCGCTCTGGTTTCCCTGCCGTAGGCGTAGCAACAACCCCCCCAGAGGCAGGGCGGAGCACGATTTCCCCATCTCTCCCCGCCGGCCTCAGCCTGGAGCAGCCGCTGCAGTTTCTCAAAGGCATTGGTCCCAAGTCAGCGGAGAAACTGGCACAACTGGGCCTACACAGCGTGCGGGATGCCCTCTACTACTTCCCCCGCGACTACCTGGACTATTCCCGGCGGGTGCTCATCCGCCAAGCCAAGGTGGGGGAGACCGTTACCCTTGTAGGGACGGTGAAAAGTTGCAGTTGCTTTACCAGCCCTAAGAATCCCTCGCTGACCATCTTCAACCTAAAGATTGCCGACAAAAGTGGTGTAATTACCCTCAGCCGCTTCTACAGCGGGCGGCAGTTTGCCCAGCGCAGTTGGCAAGCTTCCCTGGAGCGGCAATACCCCAAGGGGGCCCTGGTGGCTGCCAGCGGCCTGGTCAAAAAGGGCCGGTTGGGCCTAACGCTGGATAACCCGCAACTGGAGGTGCTGGGGGGAGAGGGCGAGGAGCTGGACAGGCTGGGCAAGATCTTGCCAGTTTACCCTCTCTCGGAAGGGATCCCCGCCGATCTGGTGCGCAAGGCGGTGCAACTGGCTTTGCCGGCGGCGGCCTTGGTGGAGGATCCCTTGCCGGCGGATCTCAAGCGGCAGTTGCAGCTTTTGGACTTGCCTGTTGCCCTGCAGCAGATCCACTTTCCTGAGACCCGAGAACTGCTGGCCCAGGCCCGGCGGCGGCTGGTGTTCGATGAGTTTTTCTACCTACAACTAAGCCTATTGCAGCGGCGACACCGCTATCGTGCCCAAGCTCAGGCCATACCTCGTTACCAGCCGGCTAGAGGGGAGCTGTTGGATCGCTTCTACCAAATCCTGCCCTTTCAGCTTACCGCTGCCCAGCAGCGGGCCATCGACGAGATCCTAGCGGATCTGCGGGATCCCTTGCCCATGAACCGCCTCTTGCAGGGAGATGTGGGATCCGGCAAAACCGTGGTGGCGGTGGCAGCTGTGCTGGCAGCCATTCAATCCGGTTGGCAGGCGGCCCTCATGGCTCCCACCGAGGTTTTGGCCGAGCAACACTACCGCAAGTTGGTGGAATGGCTCAGCCAGCTGCAGGTGCCCGTTGAACTGTTGACTGGATCCACGCCCCCTGCTAAGCGCCGGGAGATCCTGCGGCAGTTGCAGACCGGGGAATTGCCCTTGGTGGTGGGCACCCATGCTCTCATCCAGCCGGCAGTGCAGTTTCGCAACCTGGGCTTGGTGGTCATCGACGAGCAGCACCGCTTTGGCGTGGAGCAGCGGGCCGCTCTGCAACAGAAAGGGGATCACCCCGATGTTCTCACTATGACCGCCACCCCCATCCCCCGCACCCTCACCCTGGCCCTGCATGGGGATCTGGATGTTACCCAAATTGACGAGCTGCCGCCGGGGCGCAAGCCCGTGCACACCCTGGTGGCCCGGCCAGGGGATCGCCTGCAGGTGATGCGGCTTATCGAGCGGGAAATTGCCCAAGGGCGGCAGGCCTACGTGGTGCTGCCGTTGATTGAAGAGTCGGAGAAGCTGGATCTGAAATCCGCCATCGAGGAACACCAGCGTCTGCAGGAAAAGGTCTTCCCCCAATTTCGGGTGGGCCTGCTGCACGGGCGCTTGACCAGTAGCGAGAAGGAAGCTGTCATTGCGGCCTTTCGCCGGCGGGAGCTGGATATTCTGGTCTCTACCACGGTGGTGGAGGTGGGGGTAGATGTGCCCAATGCCTCGGTGATGCTGGTGGAGCACGCAGAGCGCTTCGGGCTCTCCCAACTGCACCAACTGCGGGGGCGGGTAGGGCGGGGATCTGACCAGGCCTACTGCATCCTGATGACAGGATCCAAAAGCGAGGAGGCCCTGCGGCGGCTCAAGGTGCTGGAGCAGTCCCACGACGGGTTTTTCATTGCCGAGATGGATCTGCGCTTCCGCGGCCCAGGGGAGGTGATGGGCACCCGCCAGTCGGGGCTACCCGATTTTGCCCTGGCCAGTCTCATGGAGGATCAAGAGGTGCTGCAGCTGGCCCGCCAGGCGGCAGAGCAGCTTATTGTCCAAGACCCTGACCTGAAGCGCTGGCCCCCCTTAAGCCGCATACTGGAAGAGCGTCAGGCCCGTCTCTTGGGCCCTGGGTTGTTGACCTAAGCTAGGGGCAATTGGAGCACTATGCCCTATACTCTCGAAGACTTAAAAGCCCACGGCCTTTCCCCGGCGGAATATCAACAGATCCAGCAGCAGCTGGGCCGGGATCCCAACCCCAACGAGCTGGCCATGTTTGGGGTGATGTGGTCAGAGCACTGCTGCTACAAAAACTCCCGCCCTCTGCTGAAAAACTTTCCCACCACGGGCGAGCGGGTAGTGGTGGGGCCGGGGGAAAATGCCGGCGTAGTAGATCTGGGGGAGGGGGATTGGCTGGCGTTTAAGATCGAGTCCCACAACCATCCTTCGGCAGTGGAGCCCTTCCAGGGGGCAGCTACCGGCGTGGGAGGGATCCTGCGGGATATCTTTACCCTGGGCGCCCGTCCCATTGCCCTGCTTAACTCGCTGCGCTTTGGGCCGCTAACAGATCCCCGCAACCGCCGCCTCATGGCCAGGGTGGTGGAAGGGATCGCCCACTACGGCAACTGTGTCGGGGTACCCACAGTGGGGGGAGAAGTGGCGGTGGATCCCTGCTACAGCGGCAATCCCTTGGTCAACGTCATGGCTCTGGGGCTGCTGGAGACGCCGGCAGTGGTGAAATCGGCAGCGCGGGGGGTGGGGAACCCGGTCTTGTACGTGGGCGCCACCACCGGGCGGGATGGCATCCGCGGCGCCAGCTTTGCCAGCGCCGAGCTCAAGGAGGATGCGCAGCAGGATCGGCCGGCAGTGCAGGTGGGGGATCCCTTCCTGGGCAAGTGCCTCATCGAGGCCTGTCTGGAGGCCTTTGCCACAGGAGCTGTGGTGGCTGCCCAGGATATGGGGGCAGCCGGGATCACCTGCTCCACCGCGGAGATGGCCGCCAAGGGAGGGGTGGGGATCCGCTTTGACCTCGACCGAGTGCCGGCGCGGGAAAGCGGCATGGCTGCCTGGGAATACCTGCTCTCGGAATCCCAGGAGCGGATGCTGCTGGTGGTGCAAAAAGGCCGCGAGGCGGAGGTGATGGAGATCTTCCACCGCTGGGGTTTGCAAGCTAGTGTGGCCGGGGAAGTCATTGCCGAGCCGCTGGTGGAGATCTGGCACCAGGGATCCTGCGTGGTGCAGGTGCCGGTGCGGGCTTTGGCCGAAGACACCCCCGTCTATGTCCGTCCGGTGTTGCCAGAGCCGCCAGCCTACGTGCAGGCAGCGTGGCAATGGGATCCCGCCACTCTACCCCCTTGTGATTGCCAGGGGATCCACCTCGCTCAGGCAACGCTGGCATGGAAAGAGGTGCTGCTGCAGCTTTTGGCCAGCCCCACCCTGGCCAGCAAAGCCTGGATCTATCGCCAATACGACCACCAGGTGCAAAACAACACCGTCCTTTGGCCGGGCCAGGGAGATGCGGCGGTTATCCGCATCCGTTCCCAAAAGTTTGGCGTGGGCGAGGTGCCGCCCCTGCGAGCTTCCCGCAAGGCCATCGCTGCCACCCTGGATGGCAATGGCCGCTGGGTGTATTTGGATCCCTACGAGGGGGCCAAGGCAGCCGTGGCGGAAGCTGCCCGCAACCTCACCTGTGTGGGGGCCGATCCCCTAGCTGTTACCGATAACCTTAACTTTGGCAATCCCGAAAACCCGGTGGTGTACTGGCAGCTGGCCCTGGCCTCTCGGGGGATTGGAGATGCCTGCCGTGCCCTCGGTACGCCGGTAACGGGGGGAAACGTTTCTCTCTACAACGAGACCCTCACCCCCCAGGGATCGCAGGCTATCTACCCTACCCCTGTCATTGGCATGGTGGGTCTTATTCCCGACTTGAAATGCATCTGTGGCCAGGGGTGGCAGCAAGAAGGGGATCTCATTTACCTCCTGGGATCCCAGGCCCTCACCAGCTTGGGGGGCAGCGAGTATTTGGCGGTCATCCACCAGCAAGTTACGGGCCGGCCCGCGCCAGTGGATCTGGAATTGGAAAAGCGGGTGCAAGCTGCCTGTCGCCATGGAATCCGCCAGGGCTGGGTGCGCTCTGCCCACGACTGCAGCGAGGGGGGATTGGCTGTGGCTTTGGCAGAAGCCTGCTTGAGCGGAGGCCGCGGCGCAACCCTCTCCCTGGCTCCTGGATCCTTGCGCTGGGATCAGGCCCTGTTTGGCGAGGGATCCAGCCGCATCCTAGTCTCCGTAAGCCCGGCCCACCGTTCCCTCTGGGAAGCCTATTTGGAGTCCCAGCTCCCCGGCCAGTGGCAGCTTGTGGGAGAGGTGGGATCCCCTGCGGATCCCCTGCTCTTAAGGACGGCAGAAGAGGATCCCTTACTGGTGGTGTCTTTGGCAGCCATGCAGGCCGCCTACCACGGTGCCTTTTCGGACTAGCTGAGCCTCGGTTGGGAAACCGTTTTCTGCGCCCAGCTCCCTTCTCCCTTGGGGAGAGGGGCCAGAGGTTGGAGAGGAAAACATCCTTAGGGGGATTTTTCCTCACACAAATTGGCCTGGATCACCTCTCGATATTGGGACTTGGGCTTAACGCCCACCAACTGGGCCACCAGCGTCTTGTTTTTGAAAAATTGCACCGTCGGGGTGCCCGCCACCCCCCCTGCCTCTGCAATCTCCGGATCTTTCTCAATATCGATCTCCACCACGTGCAGCTTGTCCGAGAACTCATCGATGATCTTGTTCAAGATCGGCTTGAGGGCATGACAAGGGGCACAGGTGGGGGCGGTGTACTTGACCATGAGCAGGCGATCGCTTTCGTGGTAGAGTCGCCGCAGGGCATAGCTCCCCTCATGGCAAGTCTTGCTGAAGTCTAAGTCATCCTGTCCATTCTCCTCAAAGCTGGCCTCCTCAACAGCAGGATCCCCAGCAGACTCTGCCGCAGAAGTCGCAGCAGGGCTGGGTTCAGGATGGCTTTGGGGAAGGACGTGATACTCCTGGGCCAAGCCGTGTTCCGAGAGCCAGCGCTCTGCCAACATGGCCGCCATACAGCCGGTGCCGGCAGCGGTAATCGCCTGACGAAACTCGTGATCCTGCACGTCGCCGGCGGCAAACACCCCCTCCACACTGGTGGCCACGGATCCCGGGCGGGTGACGATGTAGCCGACTTCATCCAGTTCCAGTTGTCCTTTGAACAAGTCGGTGTTGGGCTTGTGGCCAATGGCATAAAATAGGCCACCCACTGACATCTCGCGTATTTCGCCGGTTTGGTTGTTCCGCACTTTCACCCCGGTCAGGCGCAGGCCGTCGCCCATCACTTCCACCGCCTCGGTGTTCCAGTGCACAGTGATCTTGGGGTTGTTGAGAACACGATCCTGCATGGCCTTGCTGGCCCGCATTTTGTCGCTGCGCACCAGCATGTGCACGTGGGATCCAAACTTGGTCAGGTAGGTGGCCTCCTCACAGGCAGTATCGCCGCCGCCGATCACCACCAATTCCACCCCTCTGAACATAGGCATAGCCCCATCGCAGATCGCACAGGCCGACATGCCCCGGTTCCAATAGGTCTCCTCTCCGGGCAGGTGTAGGCGCTTGGCTGTGGCCCCGGTGGCGATGATCAGGCTGTGGGTGCGCAGTTCCCGCTCGTCAGAACGGACGACAAAAGGCCGCTGGCTTAAATCGACGAAGGTGACATCTTC
>NZ_JANSHQ010000171.1:0-2565 GCF_047461715.1 Synechococcus sp. R8-2
GAGGGGCTGGGGGTGAGGGTAGGCGGCACAGCGTCTTAACCTTGTTTGAAGTGATCAGAAGTGCTCATCTTCTCTAACCATTTTCTGATTTGCAGTCTCAACGCCTGAGACTCGCTTGGATCAACCTTGCCCCAGCAGTCAACTTAACCCCAATTGGAGAGTCCAGATGTCAACGCAACTCACACAGCGGTTTGTGCAGGCAATGCACTATGCCCATCGCTGGCATGCTTCTCAAACCCGCAAGGGAACCGGGATCCCTTACCTCAGCCATCTGTTGGCCGTAGCAGCCATCGCCCTGGAGCATGGGGCGGATGAAGATGAAGCGATTGCCGCTCTGCTCCACGACAGCCTAGAGGACGGCCCCCACAACACAGGCGAGCCCCGGGCCCAGATTGAGCAACAGATCCGGGAGCACTTTGGAGAACGGGTGCTGCAGATCATCCTGGGATGTACGGATACCGAAAGCGATGGCTCCCGAGGCGAGCCCAAAGAAAACTGGAAAGAGCGCAAAACCGCCTACCTGAAGCACCTGGAAACGGCAAATGCCTCGGTTTTGTTGGTGGCCGCCTCTGACAAGCTGCACAACGCCCGCTGCATCTTGCGGGATTTTCGCCAACTGGGGGATGAACTCTGGCAGCGGTTTTCCGCCGGAAAAGAGGGATCCCTGTGGTATTATCGATCGTTGGCAGAGATTCTGAGGCGACGGCTGCCCGGCAATCTATCGGCGGAGCTTCAAGAGCTGGTGGCTGAGTTGCAATGCCAAGCTGGAGCGGTAATGCCTTGACAGAGACAAGCAGGGCTGAAGAAAATGCTGAGGGCAGCCCTATTCATCACACTTTTTGGGTCACGCACCTATGGTTCTCGCTGTTGGCACCCCTGCTCCTGGGTTCAACACCACTGACACCCAAGGCAACCAGGTTTCGCTGGCTGATTTTGCCGGCAAAACCGTTGTCCTCTATTTTTACCCCAAAGACGACACCCCCGGCTGTACCAAAGAAGCCTGTGGATTCCGCGACGCCTACGCCGACTACCAAAGCAAGGACGTGGTGGTGCTGGGGGTGAGCATGGACGACCAAGCTTCTCACCAAAAGTTCACCGAAAAGTACAACTTGCCTTTCCCCCTACTGGTGGATAGCAGTGGGGTGATTACCCGCGCCTACGATGTGGATGGGGGCGGCTATGCCAAGCGGGTGACCTACGTCATTGATGGCGAGGGCAAAATTGCCAAGGTCTACCAGAACATCAATACCGAAACCCATGCCCGCGATATTTTGGCGGATTTGGGTTTGTAGAAACGCTGCCTCTTTTCAGTACTCCTCGCTAGATCCCGGCCTTTGCGCATGAACGACGACATTCCGGTCGCCCGTCGCCAGTCCACTCCGGCGAAAAAAGCGCAAAGTTCGGTGCCTGCCCTGAGGTCCCGTCTAGTCTTGGGCCTGGTGCTGGTTGGGCTAGTGCTCCTGGCGGGTTGGGGGATAGAGAAGTTACCGGGATTCCAGCAGGCGGCGGATCCCCAAGTTCTGGAAGAAGCTGGTCAGCCCTCTCTGCCGCAGCCAACTGTGCAGAATGGGCGACCTTCTCTGTTGGGGCACTATGCCTATTCCGAAGCCCCTGCAGACAGCTTGCGGGTGGTGGGCCACTACCACGGTCGAGAGGTGCGCCTGCGCCAGGCGGCTGCCGAAAGTTACCTTCGCATGAGCGAAGCAGCTCAAGCTGCCGGGATCCGCCTTGTCCCCATTTCCGGGTTTCGCTCCATTGCGGATCAGGAATTCTTGTTTTTTCAATTGGCTCAATCCCGAGCCTTGCGACCCGAGGAGCGAGCTGCGGTCAGCGCTCCCCCTGGCTACAGCGAGCACCACACCGGCTATGCCATCGACCTTGGGGATGCCGGGTTTCCGCAGTGGGATACTCAAGAAGCCTTTGAGACCACCCCGGCCTTCCAGTGGCTGCAGAGCAACGCGGCCCGCTTTGGCTTTGAGCTGTCTTTCCCCAGAGACAACCCTCAGGGGGTAAGCTACGAGCCCTGGCACTGGCGCTTTGTGGGCGACCGCCATAGCCTAGAGACCTTTTACAAGCACTAGCCAACTCCCTTCTTCTGAGGGGAGGGGGGCTGGGGGTGAGGGCCCAAAGAGCGGATGACGCGATTCGAACGCGCGACCGTCTCGTTGGCAACGAGAAGCTCTACCACTGAGCTACATCCGCGTCGGGAAATTTATGATGGCAAGTTTTGCGGTGGTTTGTCAAGTCAGGGATCCCCGGCGCATTTTGTTCCAGAATGAGAGAAGTTCATCTTTCTTTGCAGTTGCGCAAAGTCTGGGCGGGATCCCGGGCAGCGCCTGTTTGAGGGTATTGCTATGCGGGTAGCCATTATTGGGGCCGGATTGGCCGGGTTGGTGACGGCAGTCGATTTGGTCGAGGCAGGACACGAGGTGCAGCTCTACGAGGCGCGGCCTTTTGTCGGCGGCAAGGTGGGATCCTGGCAGGATGCCGATGGCAACCACATCGAGATGGGGCTGCACGTTTTTTTCTGCAACTACAGCAATTTGTTTGCCCTGATGAAAAAGG
>NZ_JANSHQ010000172.1:0-873 GCF_047461715.1 Synechococcus sp. R8-2
ATGGACTTTGAATAAATATTCCGTTATACTAATATTCATCCGTGTCAAGCCTTTCTCAGGAGGTTGCGATGCCGGCACGCCGGACCCTTCACTTGTGCATCGAGGAACGGGAGGCCCTCGAAGACCTGCGCGATCACGCTCCCAAGCCCTATTTGCGCGAACGGGCGGCGGCATTACTGCTCATCGCGTCCGGCGTACCGCCTGCCGTCGTGGCCCGCGAACGCTTGCTGCGTCCGCGCCATCCGGAAACCGTCTATCTCTGGCTGAATCGCTGGGAAGCCGAGGGCATCGATAGCCTCCCCATCCGGGACGGACGCGGGCGCAAGCCCGCTTTTTCCCCCTGACCACCATGACCCCGAGACGGCGGCGACTGAGGTGGAGCATCTGGTCCGCCGTGACCCGCGGCAGTGTGGGCTGACCCAGACGCGCTGGACCCTGGACGCCATCCGCAGCCAGTTGGCGTGGGGGCGCGACGCCTCGCTGAGCGGGATCGCCCGTATCCTGGATCGGTTGGGCATCACCTGGCAGCGCGCCCGCAGTCATGTGCATAGCCCTGATCCCCACTATCAGGCCAAACTGCAGGAGATTGCGGACGTGGTGGAGTATGCACGCGCGCATCCCAACCAGGTGGTGACCGTGTATCTGGATGAAGTCACGGTCACCCGGCAACCGACCCTGGCCAACGGGTATGGACGGGCGGGCGCCGATCAGGTGCGGGCGGAACGGAGTCTGGCGACCGATTGCGAACTGCGCATCGTGGGCAGTTTGGACGTTGTGACGGGCCAGGTGGTCACCCGGCGGGCGAAGACGATTGGCCTGGCGACGCTGGCGCCGTTCTTCCCGGACCGGCGCGCTGCCTATCCTGAGGCGGAG
>NZ_JANSHQ010000173.1:0-4727 GCF_047461715.1 Synechococcus sp. R8-2
TTTCAAACTGGATTGAGACACTTTCCAAGCGCTCCGTGCCGCTTCCGCGACCACCCACTCTTCAAAAGGGAGCTGGGAAGCAATGCAACGGAGGTGTTTCATTCTTGCTTCAAAGTGACCATAAGCTTCTCCAGCGCTCTGCGCTACCCGTGCAAACGCCACAGCCTCGGTTCTCCCCAAGTGTCTCACAAGGAGGAAAACTGGAAATGGAAGGGGTGAGCCGTTTCGCTGCTATCGGGAATGGTCATACATCCTTTGGACGGATTTATAGAAAAACCGCCCGACTTGACGCCGAGCGGAAGATGGTGTGAGGAGTGAACGGAAACATGCGTCTCCGCTGATCCCATCATAGTTGAACTTATCTGGCACTGGCAAAGGAATCCTTCAGTTAAGTTGGATACTTTTTGGAGGTGTGGCCGCGCCTTTTTGTAACCAAAAAGGGGAAGGAACTGTCCGTGTTTCGTTCGCTTCCCCCTATTGGCGTCCACTCCTCACTAGAGGTGAATCATAAACTATCCCTGCCGCTAAGACAACCCACCCTACCCAAGTTTTTCGGGGATCCACCCTGTCAAGGATGCAGATCACCGGATTCCACGGTGGGATCCAGCGCCAACAGCTCCGCTTCGGTCAGCAGGGGGATCCCCAGTTGTTGGGCTTGCTCCAGCTTAGAGCCGGGGTCAGAGCCCACCACCACGTAGTCGGTTTGGCGGCTGACGCTGGCGGTGACTTTGCCCCCCCGACTCTCAATCCAAGCCTTGGCCTGCTGGCGGGAGAGGGTGGGCAAGGTGCCGGTGATTACGAATTTTTTCCCGGCCAGGATCTGGGAGACGGCAGGGTTCTCCTGCTGAGGAAGAGCGGGGATCCCTAGCGCCTGCAACTCCTGCAGCAGCCGCCGGTGGGCGGGATCGGCAAACCAGGCCACCACCGCTTCCGCCACTTCCGCGCCTATCCCGTAGATCTGGGCGATGGTTTCTGCGCTGGCTTGGGCCAAAAGCTCAGGGGTGGGAAAATGGCCGGCCAAAATCTGGGCAGTGACCACCCCCACATGGGGGATCCCCAGCCCGTAGAGCACCCGTTCCCAGGGCTGTTGACGAGAGCGCTGAATGGCTTGCACCAGCTTTTGGCTGGAGCGGGATCCCATTCCCTCCAAACCCTGCAACTGCTCTGGGGTGAGGCGGTAGAGATCGGCTACGGTGCGCACTCCCAAGTTCTCCACCAATTGGGCTGCCCGCTTTTCCCCCAAGCCTTCGATATCCAAAGCATCGCGGCTGGCCCAGTGCTGCAATTGGCCCCGCAGCTTAGCCGGGCACTCAGGGTTGGGGCAGCGGGTCACGGCTTCGCCGGGGGGACGAACCAAGGGGGTGTGGCATTCCGGGCACTGGCTGGGCAGGCTGTAGGGAACGGCATCGGCAGGGCGCAATTCCTTCAGGATCCCGACCACCTCCGGGATGATCTCCCCGGCTTTGCGCACGATGGCAGTATCGCCGATGTGCACGTCCAGCTCCCGCAGGCGATCGGCATTGTGCAGGCTGGCGTGGCTGACAAGGGTGCCGGCCAGAGGAACCGGCTCCAACTCTGCCACCGGGGTGACGGCGCCGGTGCGGCCCACGCTGGCCACGATGGCGCGGATGCGAGTGGGAACCTCTTGAGCTGGGTATTTGAGGGCAATGGCCCAGCGGGGAAATTTTTGCGTAAAGCCGGCCTCCTCCTGCAGCCGCAAGGAGTTCAATTTCACCACCACCCCGTCGCTGGCGTAAGGGAGCTGGGCACCCCGCCACCGCTCGTAAAACTGGATCACTTCCCCCAAGCCCCGACAGACCTGGGAGAGGGGGTTGACCGGAAATCCCAATTCCTTGAGCTGCTGCAGACACTGCCACTGGGTTTGCGGGGGATCCCCGGCAGGCCATCCCTCCGGCCAGTGGAGGGCGTAGGCGAAGAAGCTGAGCTTGCGGGCGGCCACAACGCGGCTATCCAACTGCCGCAGGGTACCGGCAGCACAGTTGCGCGGGTTGGCAAAGGGGGGATCCCCAGCGGAACGACGCTCTTGGTTGATCCGTTCAAACTCGGCTAGGGCCAGATAGACTTCCCCCCGCACCTCCAAAACGGGAGGCGGATCTGCTGTCGCCAGCCGCAGGGGAATCGAACGAATGGCGCGCACGTTGGGGGTGATGTCCTCTCCGGCCTGTCCGTCCCCCCGAGTAGCACCCCGCTCCAAAAGACCCTCGATGTAGGTTAGGGCCAAGGCGGCGCCATCAATCTTCAGCTCACATACATATTCCAGCTCTCCCTCTGTCCTGCTGTCGGGAACAGGGGCACGGCCCAAAACTCGCAGCAGACGCTCTTGCCACTCCTCTAGCTCTTCTGGGTTGAAAGCGTTTTCCAAACTGTAGAGGGGGATGCGGTGGAAGACGGTGGGAAAATGCTCTGCAGGTTTTTCTCCCACCCGCTGAGTAGGGCTATCGGGGGTGACCAGTTCAGGGTAAGCCCGCTCCAGCTCTTGCAGCTCGCGGTAGAGGCGGTCGTAAACGCTGTCTTCCAGGATGGGAGCATCGTGGACATAGTAGGCAATGCTGGCCTTCTGCAGCAGGGTGCGCAGCTCGCGGGCGCGTTCTTCCAGATGGGGATCCATAACTCCTTGGGTGAGCAAGGTCTACCCCTAGGTTAGGGCTCCTGAGGAGCGAACAAGTAGGAGCCGATATTCTCCAAGCTGGGAGGATGTAGGAAGGGGATGGTCAAGATGGCCTGCTGGGAAAATGGCTGGGGGAGCTGGGCCAGAAGAGTCTGGTGACGACGGCGGAGGGCCTCTCCAAAGGGGGTAGAATCCTCCAACCACACCCGATTGAGAACGGCGTAGGGATGAGGGATCCCCAAAGCATCCAGTTCCGCCAAGAGACGCTCGGTTTCCGCCAGAACTGCTTGCTCGGGGTTAAAGACGGGGATAAAGGTAACAAACTGGGGATCCTGGAGCTGCTGCCGAAGCTGCCGCACCTGGGCCAAAAGCTCCCGCATCCGCTGCGCCCATTCCGACCTGCCCACCACATCCCGATATTTCAGCCACAGCTTCAGGGCCAAGCTCACCCAACCTTCCAGAGCCTGGGGCATCTGCAGAAACCGCAAGAGATGGCCTGTGGGAGCCGTGTCCAGCACCACCAGGTCGAACTGCCCGCTCGTCTCCTGTCGGAGAACACTCAACAGGGCCATCACCTCATCCAAGCCGGGTGGGGGCATCTGCAGCAGTTGCCGCCACGCCTGTGGGTCGTATTGGACTTCCACCCCTGCCGTCCCCTCCCCTGCCAAGATGGCCGCCACCTCCTCCAGATAATCCTGCCGGAATTGCTCCAGCACCGCCGCCGCATCGACCTCCTGCCCCAGCAGGTTGGGCAGCAGGGGGATGGGATCCTGACCCAGTTTCGTCTGAAACAGATCCCCCAGCGAGTGAGCCGGATCGATAGAGACCAGCAACAGCTGCTTGTCGGGATGGCGCTTGGCCAAGTTCCAAGCCAGGGCCCCGGCCACCGTCGTCTTGCCCACACCCCCTTTGCCCCCCACCAACACCAGTCGGATCCCTTGGGCCAAAAAATCCGGTAGGGACGGGATCCCCTTGAAGGAAGGGAAGAGGGTGGAGAAGAGAGACTTTCTCTTCTCTTGGCTCTCTGCTTTTTGCTCTGGGATCCCTTCCAACTCCAGCAGCACCTCTGGCAAGGGGCGAAGCTGCTGCACCAGCCCATCTAGGGCCGCTAACCCAATTGGCTCCTGCAGTTGATAGGGACAGATCCAGATAGGATATCCGGGCAGCTCCTCCTGTAGGGCTTTGAGCACACGCCGCTGTTCCTGTTGCCGCGCCGAGTAGAGGGAAGAGGGGAGAGCAGCGGGCAGCGAAGGTTGGCTGTTATTCTCTCTTGCAAGCAGCACCTGATTGACCAGAAGACCGCCGATGGGCACGCGGCGGTTTTGCAGTTGCTGACAAAAGCGGCGGGTTTCCGCCACGCTCAACTGCTCCGGGATCATCACCAGCCAAGCAGAAGTGCTCTCCGGAGTGGTCAAGCGGGCTTTGCCCCCCTCCAGTTCCCTCTGCAACTGGGCTAAAAATGCATCCGCCTCATCCGGTCGATAGGTGCCCGTCAGGGCTTGGGCGATCTCCCGATGCTTGGCCTGAAAGGTGGCAAACACGGCCAGCAGATTATCCAAAAAGTCGGGCAGCTCCAACAGCCGCAGGGTGTGCCCGGTGGGGGCCGTGTCCAAGATAACGGTATCCACCTCCTCCCCAGCCAGCAGCCGGTTGACCTCCAGAATCGCCATCAGCTCATCCACCCCCGGCCACGCCAAATCCCAGATCGGCAGCAGATCCTCTCGGCCAAACCAACTGCCCCGCTCGGCAATGAGCTCCAGGGCCGGCCCATAGGTTTGCCGAAAAGACCGCAGCAAAATCTCCGCCTGCAAAGCCCGCACCTGTAAATTGGGGCGATCCGGCAGGGGTTGGGCCACATCCGTAACCGAGATTTGCAGCACGTCCCCCAACGAGTGGGCGGGATCTGTGGACATCAGGAGCAGACGGCGCTGGGGATCCACCTGGGCCAGTTGGCGAGCCAGCGCGCAGGTCAAGGTTGTTTTGCCCACTCCTCCCTTGCCGCTGAACAGCAAGAGGCGTTGGGAAGCCAAGAGCAGAGGATGGCAGGAATGCTCCTCACTGTTAACGCGACTGAGTTGCAAAGGGATCCCCTCCCACA
>NZ_JANSHQ010000174.1:0-764 GCF_047461715.1 Synechococcus sp. R8-2
CGTAAGCGGGACGGAGTCCTTGGGGAATCCGGCTACCGCAGTGACTACAGCCGTTCCGCTCCTTATGGCTACACCTCCAGCTATGTTGGCGGTGGGGGATATGGCGGTGGTGGGCGAGGCGGCAGCTCCAGCGGGGGGGTCTCCTCCTCCGATCTGACGATCCTGCTGGTGGTGGCCCTGCTGGCCTTCTTCGGGGGATTCGCTATCCGCAACATCTTCGCCGAGTCGGGCGGCTTTGACGATGAGCGCCCCATCCGCGCTGCCAATGTGCCCGCAGCCTTTCGCGATTTTTGCTTTGCCTATAACGGCACTGCCTCCTTTACTGTGGTGCAACTGACCAGCGTTTCTGCTCTGACCATGGCCTCAGTGCCCGTTTACAAGATGGATACTTGCACCATCCCCGTCAGCCAAACGGCCAATGCCCTCCAAGCTTTGGGCATCCGCGGCCGGGCCAACACCTTGGGCCCCCAGTTGGGGGGATCCAACCTCACCCTGATCCAGCTCCCCTTGGCCAGCAGCTTGGCGCGCGCCGTGTACAGCCAGTTTCCCGGCTTGGCCGCTCAGGGCAACGAGGCGCAGGTTTTGTCCCAACTGGAAGCCACCATCAACAACGCCCTGCGCTCCAACATCGAAGGCTTAGCCCTGCAAAGCCTGGAGCCCACCAACATCCCCGACGTCTACGTGGTGGTGCCGGGGCACTCCTTTAATTTGCAGCCCCAACTCAACCTGCGCTAACCCTCCTGCAGAGCATGCCTCTAACCCCC
>NZ_JANSHQ010000175.1:0-5371 GCF_047461715.1 Synechococcus sp. R8-2
GCGATAGCGGGCCGTAGGCCTTGAAGACAAGACCAGCGAGGGGCGGCGGAAGCCGTAGAACAGGATGGTTCCCTGCGCCTGAGGCCAGAGGACAGAAAATCGGTCTACAGCTTGCCAACGCAAAGGCTGGGTGGGCTGGGGGGTGGGGCGCCAGATCAACAGAGGTGAGGGCTCCGCCCTGCCCTGGGAGGGGGTAGAAGGCTTGGGGTTGAGCATCGAAGAAACGGTGTCCAGAATGGGAGCCTCGCTCGCGTCAGGGGTCTCGAGAGGGGGGTTGCCGGCAGTGGCAGCCTCTTGGGCAGGTTGGATCCCGAGAATTTCCAGCTCCAGTTGGGTTTCTCCCTGCCATGTTTTGGCCTTGAGGGTGTAGGCTACATCAACTCGCTCCGGCAGCGGATGGGTTTCCGCTCCCCGCCAACGGATGGCCCAAAGAGGGCGCTGGGGCTTCGCGTTTGTGATCCCCACCAACGCATCGGTGATGCTGGCCACTCCGCGGTCATCACTGGGGGTTTTGGCGGCTGAGTCGCTCCTGCCCGGACAAGAGGACTCCGTCCGAGTAGCACGTAACCCATGGGAGCGTTGCGTAGGGAGAGCAGGATCCCGGAGCAGCAGCTTCAGGTGGCCGGGAACTGGGCCAAATCGCTGCTGTTGCAGAACCTGCAGGTTGCGGCTGCAGAAGACCGGCTCAGGATTGCCGATGCCACAGGGCTGCAGATGCTGGAGCTCTCGATAGAGGTCAAGGGTGAGATCTGACAGCGACACTTCGGCATCGATTTGCACCAGCGGCTGGATCTGCTCCGGCTGCAACTGCTGTTGGGCAAACTGCCGCAATCGTTCTTCAAAAAAAGGCCAGTCTTCTGCTCTCAGGCTAAATCCCCCGGCAGCGGGGTGGCCGCCGTGCTTGGTGAACAGATCCTTGCAAAACTCCAACGCTTGAAACACGTCAAACTCGGGGATCCCCTGCCGCGCCGAGCCGCTGATCTCCCCTTGCCGCGACTGGCTGCCGATGAACACCGGACAGCCAAAACGCTCTGCCAACCGCGAGGCCACAATGCCGATCACCCCTTTATGCCATTTCTGCTGAGGGGATCCCAAAATTGTTAACACCCGCTCCTGTTGCAGATCTCGGCCTTGCTGGGCAATTTGCTCGAGGGCTTCTGCCTCGATGCGCCCGCACATCTGCTGCCGCACCTGGTTGAGCCGTTCGCAGCGGCGGGCCAGTTTCTCTGCCTGCAGGGGATCGTCGGTGGTCAGCAACTGGATCCCCATTCTCGCCCGGCCAATTCGCCCAACGGCGTTGATGCGGGGCCCCAGGCCAAACCCAATCCACTCAGGCCGCAGCCCCTCCAGGGATCCCTGCATGCCCATCACCTGCAGAAGGGCGCGGATCCCTGCCACCTGGGAGGTGGGCAAGAGGTGCAGCCCCTGCCGCACCCAAAGGCGGTTAACCCCCGTCAGCGGCGCCAGATCGGCAATGGTGCCCACAGTAAACAGTTCCAGGGCCACCCGCTGCAGATGGCCATCACCACGGCGCTCGGCCAGCGCCTGGGCCAGGAGGTAGGCAACTCCCACCCCGGCCATCCCCCGATAGGGAGAAGAAACGGGGAGCTGCTTGGGATTGAGGATGGCATCGGCAGGGGGCAACTGGGGCGGCAAATCGTGGTGATCCGTCACGATTACCGTCAAGCCCAGAGCTTTGGCCAGTTGGATGGGCTCGTGGGCGGAGATGCCGTTGTCCACGGTGAGAATGAGGCGCACCCCCTCTCGGTGCAGCTCTTGTACCATGCGGCTGTTGAGGCCATAGCCCTCCGTCATGCGGCTGGGGATGCGGTAATGCACTGGAGCGTCCTGCAAAGCCCGCAGCAGCAGGGCCGTGCTGGTCATGCCGTCGGCATCGTAGTCGCCGCAAATGGCGATGGGCTCTTGTCGGCGAATCGCCCCGTCCAGCAAGTCCACCGCCAGGGGCAAATCGGCAAAATCCCGGCTGGGTGGGGGCAGGTGGGCGGGATCCGGCTGCAGGTACTGCTGCACGGCAGCAGGGCTGGAGAGCCCGCGATTGAGTAAGATCTGAGCCAATATGGGCGAGATCCCCACTGCCTCGGCCAAGCTCTGGGCAGTCAACTTGTCCACAGGATGAAACAGCCAGCGTTGAGCAGGGATCCCGGCCATAGGGAAGGGCGGGGCTTGGATGGGGATAGAGGGTAGGCAGTGCTACAGTTGGCCTATAGGGTATCCTTTTGACGTTAGCTCAAAACGCTCCTCTGAATCTTTCCTGCCGCCGATGTATTCTCTGCTGCTTACCTATGGTCTTAACCCGCTGACAGGCTTAAAGCTGTTGGTCAAGTCCTCTGAGCAGACCTCTCTGTGGACACTGGCCCAGCAGCTTTGGGGCCGCCCCGGATCTCGGCGACGCAGGCCGCGCCTACAAATCTCGTTAGGCCGCTTGGTGCCAGAGCAAACCGAGCACTTGTCCAAGTTGGAAGTGCTGCTGCGTCTGCGGTTTTTCATTGCCCTCGAAGCGGAAACTCCAGAGAGTGCTGCCCACCACTGTCGCGAACGGTTCTTGCTTCCTTCCGGCCAGGGATCTGCCATTCAGCTTGCCCGCTACACAGAGGGCTCGCAGCAGTACAAGACGGAGATCATCCGCTTTGCCCTGGGGGGATCCCGCACCCTTGTGGCGAGGACTCCATCCCGCCGCCGTCGCCTCTGAAACAAACTCCCCGACAAGCCATAGCGATAGAGTCTTGCCAGCCTGTCTATACTGGAGATGCACTAGATCTGTGTTTCTCCCGTGAACCCAACTGGGCTGCATCTTTGCGGTGGCAGTGCGGAGCATTCTATCGGTGGTGGGCGGCATCTGCAAGCCCATCCCTGGCACAGCCTTGCCCAAACTTCGGCTTACGCTAGCTTTGAGTTGTCCTTCCCGCAAGGGGTGAACTGCGAGCTCTGGCACTGTGGGGGATCCCCGCAGGCCCAGGCAAAGACTCCATCCCGGATGCAGAGGTTTGAGTTGCCGCCAATCCCGCCAGAGGAGATGGATCCCATGTGCAACGCCCGTAAGGACTACGGCTGGCTAAAGTGCTCCGCACTCCTGTTGCCAGCGCAACCGGCCCTCTTTGCCGGATCCCTGGCGGCCTTTGCCCTTGTGCTCCACGCCGTTAATGGGAACGTCCTGCCGGCTGCTTTGGCCCTGACCCGTTACCAAGTGCATGTACTGGCGGATGGGGCGGCGGAGTTGGCTCAGGTGCGCACCCAGGTGCCGGATGCCTATTTTGTGCAAGGGGATGGGCAGGTTTTCATTCTGGCGGGGACATTCATCAACCGTAGCCATGCTCAACGCCGTCAGGCCGACTTGGAACGGCTGGGGTTATCGGTGCGGGTGGTGAGCCGCCAAGAGACGGATCCCCCTCTGCCCCCTGCTTTTCCTGCCCAAGCAGCACCCAGCCGCCCTGCTGCCAGCTCAAAAGCCTCTGTGCCGCCGACGCCAACCGCTCCGCCCTTGGATCCCCAGCGTCCCTTTGCCACTCACGTGCCCAACCCCACCGGTGATCCCCGTTTGGAAGAACGGGTGCGCCGCTTCTTTCCAGGAGCCACTGTGGTGCAGTACCGCGGCCAGGTTGCTTTGCAAACGGGAACCTTCTCCCGCCTGTCGTTGGCCCAGGATCAAGCCCGCTGGCTAACCGCTCAGGGGTTACCGGCAGTGGCGGTGTCGCTGGTAGGAGAAAATGCGGGCCAGGATCCCATCTCCAACCCAGCACAAGGAGAGCGCTATTGGGTGTTGGTGGCCGATCCCACCGGGGAGAAATGGCCTGCGCTAAAACAACTCCTAGAGGGATCCCTGCCCTTGATCTACGATGACCTGCGGGTGGTGCGCACAGGTGGGTTTGCCGACCCTGCTGCTGCCGCCGAGCAGGTGCGTTACTTGGCCGGCCAAGGCTATGAAGCGGGGATCTTCCCCGCCGATCTGCGCCGCTCTCAGCCTCTTTTGCAAGCGGATCCCGTCTCCTCCTCGCCTGCCCAGGCTGTTCCTCCTGGGGAAGAAGGTGGCAGCGGATTTTGGGTGGTGGTGCCGGCTGGGGAAGAGGCCCTACCCAAGCTGCAACAGTTTGCCCCTGATGCCTTCCTGCGGGGCTCAGTGATTCAGGTGGGCACCTACCGGCAACGGGCCAACGCCGAACAGGCGCGGCGCTCTCTGGCCGAAGCAGGGTTCGATGCCCGCATCCTGCCCGTGGAGTAGCCGAGACCCCCTTCCGCCATCAAACGCTCTCCTCCTTCCCTGCCGTTGGGGATCCCCATTCGGCCCAAATGGCGACTTGGGTGAGTTTCTGCTTTTGACATACTCCCCACCCTACTGGCTTGTCAAAGCCTACAGCCCGCTTGGGCGAATAGAGCGGTTGACTACCCTGCCACTGCCCTGAGCTTACCGTAAAGCCCTCCTCAAGGACGGAGCGTTTGGGCAACTGGGCGAGGCTGGTAAGAAGGATAGGCCAGCCGTTGCACCACCTGTTTGCAATACACCACCTGTTTCAATAGCAGTGCGGAGCACTTTCCCGGCTAGAGGGCTTGCTTAGCCTGCTGCAGCGTCTGCTCAAACACCTCCAGCGGCTGCGCACCGGAGAAGGCAATGCCGTTCAAGATGAAATGGGGAGTGCCACCGATGCCCAGTTGAGAGGCCAAGTCAATATCTCGCTGAATGGCGCGTTCTGCCGCCCGACTGCGCCGATCCCGATTGAATTTTTCTATATTCAGGCCCAGCTTCTCAGCAGTGGCCACATAAAACCCATCCCCAAGCTGAGATTGGTTGGCAAACAGCTCGTCGTGAAACTCCCAGAACTTACCTTGACGTTGGGCGGCCCAAGCAGCCCGGGCAGCCGACATCGCTTCTGGGTGGATGCTGGTCAGGGGCAGGTGCTTGTACACCAAGGTCACCTCATCCCCGTGGTCGGCCATGAACTGCTTGAGGGTGCTGTGGGCGCGGGCGCAGAAGGGGCATTGAAAATCGGAGAACTCCACCAACACTAACCGCAGAGCGTCGGATCCCAGTCGAGGGGAATCTCCGATGACGGCGCGTGGGTTCTCCCGCAGTTGACGGCCAAATTCTTCCGCCAGCCGCTGCTGTTGTTGCTGCTGCTCCTGGTACTGTCGCTGCTGGTATTCCTGTACGGCCTCCAGAATCACCTGGGGGTTCTTTCGAATGATCTGCAGCACCTGCTCTTCCAAATCTGCCGGGACAGCCGCCGCCGCTGGTAGGAAAACCGGAGCTCCACTTCCCACTCCCAGCAGAACCGTCAGCCCGAACAAAAGTCCAGCCCGGGCCAAGCTCCGCCCCCAAGCGCGAAAAATCCTCACCAGCCTATGCATCCCAACCCCC
>NZ_JANSHQ010000176.1:0-4439 GCF_047461715.1 Synechococcus sp. R8-2
GACGGAAAACTGGCCGCTTCAGGAGCTTCTGGCCGCTCGGTTCGGGCAGGCTGTAGGCAGCTTGATGAGGAGAAACCGGCAATGTCTTACTCAACCTCTTACTCCGTGTCTTACTCGAAAATCTTTTTCCCAGTTTGGGTGGCGGGGCTGCTGTTGTTGATCGGCGGTGGGATCCTGTTTGTCCTGCTGCGGGCTTTTGGGCTACCCATTGGGGAGCTGGCCGATTGGGCCATTGGGATCGCCAGCTTTTGGTGGCTGGTGGTGATCGTCACCCTTCCCTGGAACCTCTACTTTCAGGCCAAGGCCGTTCAGCAGGAGGCGGTCGTGTCTCAGGAACGAGGGATCCCGGTGGAAGATTCAACCTTGGCTTTCCTACAAAAGCTCAGCCGCTGGTCGTTGCGCGTGGCCATTGCCCTGCATGGGCTGTCGGCTCTGGCTTTCTATGGCTTGGCCGTTGGGCAAGTCACCCCCATTGGCTACCCCAGCGCCGTGGCTGCGGTGTTGTTAACGGCTCTGCGCCCGGCCATCCGCGGCTACGAGTATTTGGCTGACCGCTTGGCCCAGTTGCAAGGGCAAATCCAGATCCCTCGCGAAGATGCCATCGAGTTGGCCGAGCGGATAAAGCAGTTGACACGCCAAGTCGAGCAGTTGCAGGAGCAATGGGATCCCGGCAAGCCCGGTTCTTGGGCCCAACAGGAGGAAGAAACCCGGCGCTACCTGCGGCAGGAGCTGGCCGCGCTCAAAGCCCAACTGGAACAGTTCCGGGCCAGCAACGAGCTGGAGCACAGGCAATTGCGCCAGGAGACCCACCAAGCTGTGGCTCAGCTCAGTGTGGATAGCCAGTTTCTCGGCCATGTGCGGGAGATCCTGCGCTTTATCAAGGAAGCCTAGCGGGATCCGTTGTTCAGCCCTTCCAACTGAGCGGAAAACTGAGAAGGAACCAGCTTGGTGCCCACGCCGGCATCGGTCAGCAGCTCCAGCAATAGGGAATGAGGGGATCCCCCATCCAGAATGTGGGCTGCCCGTACCCCTTGTGCCAAGGCGCGAATGCAACACTGCACCTTCGGGATCATGCCGCCCTTGACGACACCGGCTTGGATCAACTGGCGAGCCGTCTCGATATCCAGCAACGTAATCAGAGAGCTGCGATCCTGAGGATCTTTGAGAATGCCAGGGGTGTCGGTGAGCAAAATCAGCTTTTCTGCCCCCAGAGCAGCCGCCAGTTCTCCCGCCACCGTATCGGCGTTGATGTTGTAGGCTTGGCCTGTCTCATCGGCAGCCACACTGGAGATCACCGGAATCTGTCCACCTTCCAACAGGGTTTGCAGCAACTGGGGGTTGATGCTGCTCACTTCCCCAACAAAGCCGATCTCTGCCCGGCCCTGGGATCGCGCTTTGATCAAGTTGCCATCCCGCCCGCACAGCCCCACCGCCGATCCGCCGGCCAAGCTGATGAGCTGGACGATCTGCTTATTAACCTTGCCCACCAACACCATCTCCACTACTTCCATGGTGGCGGCATCGGTAACCCGCAAGCCATCCACAAACTTGAAGGGAATGTCCAGTTTTTGTAGCCAACTGTTGATCTCCGGCCCCCCCCCATGCACCAACACCGGGCGGATCCCCACACAGGCCAGAAAGACGATGTCTCGGAGCACCTCGGCCCGTCGCTCTTGGTGCACCATGGCTGCGCCGCCGTATTTGATGACAATAACGCGGCCCTGGTACTGCTGAATGTAGGGTAAAGCCTCGATGAGGATCTGCGCCCGCGTAAGGGGATCACAGGCCGACCCGGTCGCCTCAGAAAGGGAAGAGTTGGTTTGCACTGCTGTAAGTCCCTAGAAGTCCAGAAAACCTGACCTAGAGTATCCCATTCTGCTTGCAAAGCAGATCTCAGGCTTTGGGCGTCAACTGGTGGTTTTTTTTCAAGCTCGCTTCCCCAACCCAAGGACAATTTGGTTGAGGAATCGCCGTCAATCTTCAGGTATGGAACGGGATCGCCAGCAAAGGCAATAGGGACAACCCCAACCAGGCCCAACCCCGAATGGAAGAAGAATGGGGTAGGGGATCGACGGGCCCTGACTCTGCCTGCTGCAGCAGGGCATCGATACGCTCCTGCAGCCGTTGCCCTGAGTCTGAACTCACGGCCATTGCAAAGCCAACCCAGGCCGCCGCCGGTTGCTCCACCACGCCATAGCCCACCACCTGCAGCAGGGCCTCTCCCAACAGCAAGGGATCCACCCGTTGGGCCGCCCAGCGATCCGCCCGCAGTTCCCGCAGAGTGAGCAATTCCTGCCAGAGGGCCTCGGTGTTGGGCAGCCAGCCGGTGAGGCGTCGCAGCCAGCCCACTCCAAACATCCACAGGGTATCGCGGTAGTGGCGATGGGCCTCTTCGTGGGCGATTACGGCCCGCAAGTGCTCATCATCCAACTGCTCCAGCAGGCCGCGGCTGACCACCAACTGGGCATTCCACACCCCCACTTGGGCAGCAAAAGGGATCTCCAAATCCAGCACATAGGCCGGAGAGCCATGCAAATCCACATGGGCTAAAGCTTGCAGATGGGCACGTCGATAGGAGCGCCAGTATTCCCAAATCCAGTGCAAGGCCACGCCGCCGGCCACGGCCAGCAACAGCAGGGCACAGCCGTAGCAGAACCAGCCCCCCGCTCCGGCCATTTGTCCCCACGGCCCCATCCAGGCCAAGGCCAAAGCAGTGGTCAGCAACAGCAGCGGGGGCAGCAAGAAGTGGATCCAAGCCCGCTGCCAACGTCGGCCCCATCCCCCACTCCTGTCCAGGCGCACCTGGGCTCGCCACAGGCAACTGAGGCCCAAGCCCAGCAGTAACATGCCCAAGTGGCTCATCGCGGATCCCTCCTGGCTTGACGGGCTGCCCGCAGCCGTTCGGCAATCGCCTGCAACTGGGACACACTGGCCTGATCCAGGCTATCGGCAAAGGCTGCCACCGTATCGGGATCCCCTACAGCCAAAAACTGCTGCAGGTGGGTGAAGGCCCTGAGGCTGGCCGCTTCCTGACGCGAAAGACGAGGCCGCCACAGCATCGGCAAATGCCGCCCTTGGGGATCGGTGCGGCGCTCACAGCTCACCCAGCCCTTCTGGCTTAAGCGCTGCAAAACTGTAGTCACAGAGGCATAGGCCAGCTCCCGATCCGGATCGGCCAAGATGCGCTCGTGGATTTGACGGGTGCTGGCACTGCCCAGATCCCAGAGGATGTCCAAGATTTCCGACTCCAGAGGGCCCAGCGACAGTTGCTTGGGACGATGCTTGGGCAACATGAGCCTTTGCCGGTGTAGGAACTTTCATCTAGACTAACCGTTGCAGTCTCAAACCCCTCAGCCATTTTTAAGGATCCGCTAAGCTCGAAGATGGTGGTTCTTCGTACTGTTTCTTCCCATGGCTGCTCCCACCTACCACACCATCACCTTCGGCTGCCAAATGAACCGCGCCGATACCGAGCGCATGGCCGGGATCCTGGAGTCCCTGGGGTATGTGGCCACCGAAGATGAGTTGCAGGCGGACTTAGTTCTCTACAACACCTGCACCATCCGCGACAATGCTGAGCAGAAGGTCTATTCCTACCTGGGCATCCAGGCACAGCGCAAGCGCAAGAACCCGGCCATCAAGCTGATCGTGGCTGGCTGTGTGGCCCAGCAGGAAGGGGAAAAATTGTTGCGCCGCGTCCCTGAGCTGGATCTGGTCATGGGCCCCCAGTACGTGAACCGCCTTGGGGATTTGCTGGCGCAGGTGGAAGCCGGAAACCAGGTGGTGGCCACCGATCCGGTTGAGATCCCAGAAGACATCACCAAGCCCCGTCGCGACAGCCAGGTCACTGCTTGGATCAATGTCATCTACGGTTGCAACGAGCGTTGTACCTACTGCATCGTGCCGCAGGTGCGAGGGCAAGAGCAGTCCCGACAGCCCCAGGCCATTCGCGCCGAAATCGAAGACGTGGCCAGAGCGGGCTACCGCGAGGTGACGTTGCTGGGGCAGAACATCGATGCCTACGGACGGGATCTGGATCCGAAAACCAACCTGGCCAGCTTGTTGCGCTTCGTCCATTCGGTGGAAGGTATTGAACGGATTCGCTTTGCCACCAGCCACCCGCGCTACTTTACCGAGGAGCTGATCGCCACCTGCGCCGAGCTGCCCAAAGTCTGCGAGCACTTCCACATTCCCTTCCAGGCGGGCAGCAACGAAGTGCTCAAGCGGATGCGGCGCGGCTACACCCACGAGCGCTATCGCCAGATCATCCAGCTCATCCGCCAATACATGCCCGAAGCCGCCATCAGCGCCGATGCCATTGTCGGCTTCCCGGGAGAGACCGAAGCTCAGTTCCAAGAAACCCTGCAACTGGTGCAGGACATTGGCTTTGACCAAGTGAACACTGCTGCCTACTCCCCCCGTCCCGGCACCCCCGCCGC
>NZ_JANSHQ010000177.1:0-640 GCF_047461715.1 Synechococcus sp. R8-2
GGGGGAGCGGATCCCGGTGGAGCCGGTTGCAGAAGCGTCCTTTCGGGGTCTGGACCTGGTCTTGGCCTCTGCCGGGGCAAGTGTTTCCAAAACTTGGGCCAAGACCATCGTCGAGGCAGGGGCAGTGCTAATTGACAACTCCAGCGCCTTCCGCCTGGATCCCGATGTCCCGCTGGTGGTGCCGGAGGTCAACCCCCAGGAAGCCTTCCGTCACCAAGGGATCATTGCCAATCCCAACTGCACCACCATCCTAATGTGCGTGGCCACCTACCCCCTGCATCGCCACATCCCCCTGCGCCGCGTGGTGGCCGCCACCTATCAATCGGCCAGTGGGGCCGGGGCCCGCGCCATGGTGGAGCTGCAAGAGCAAACCCGCGCCTACCTCCAGGGGCAGCCGTTGCAGCCCCAGGTGTTCCCCTACCCCATTGCCTTCAACCTCTTCCTCCACAACAGCCCCCTGCAAGAAAACGGCTACTGTCAGGAAGAAATGAAGATGGTCAACGAATCCCGCAAGATTATGGGATCCCCCAACCTGCGGCTGACAGCTACCTGCGTGCGGGTGCCGGTGCTACGTACCCACGCCGAGGCCCTCAACCTGGAGTTTGAACAGCCCTTCCCCGTGGAAAAAGCCCGGCAAATC
>NZ_JANSHQ010000178.1:0-2100 GCF_047461715.1 Synechococcus sp. R8-2
GCGAAAGCGTCGCGTAGCGATAGTCCACAACAAGACAGGGTTTGCGCGCGGAAAGAAGCACCTTCTCAGGGTAAAATTTTCTGGTTAGATCTGGGCTAGGTCGAAGAGGCACACTTTTCTGTTGCACCTATCGACTCGACCCCATCACGCCTGTTACCTGCCCTGGGTACTGAGTTAAGAGTGTCTCCATTCCAGAATCCGGCCCAGCTTTTGCCTGCTGCTCACCCCGCCTTTGGTCAAGTTGATGCTTGGCGAGCCCCACAGCGGCAGGAGCCAGCAATAGCAGCATTATAGCGCTTGTGGGATCCCTCAGCCCAGACAGACCCTTAGCCCTTGGGTTGCTCCCAGAGGAAGTGCTCAATCTGGATCGGCTAGGGGGTTCTCCCACAACAGGCGCAGCCGCTTTGCCGTCTGTAGTGTCCAGTGGGGCAACCCCAATGACTCGGCCATTTGAACCAGATGGGTGGGCCGCAGGTAGGCACCGTCGTTGCGGCAACTGCCCCGGTAAAGGAGGCAAGCGCTGCCCTCGGGGGTCAGGCCCTGAAACTCTAGGTAGTAAAGCAGGGCGCGGGCATTGAAGGGAGAGGACTTGCCAGACTTGGAGGTTTTTTCAATCCAGATTTCCTGCGCGTCTAGGATCTGGGTGACCCAGGCAGGCCAAGAGGACTCCGTCCCGCTGCCGTGAACGGCTTTGGGCAACTCGCAGCTCACCGTGAGCTGATATTCGGCGGCGTAAACGGCTGCGGTGGCCGAGGGATCCCGAAGGCTAATTTCTTGGACGGCTTGGATGGGGATCTCCGGGGGCAGCTGTTCGCTCAGAAGGGCGCGCAGTTTCTCAGGCGTCAGAGGACCTTCAGGCCGATCCAGCAGCTCCAGATCCAGGATTTCGCCATAGCCTTCCTGGCCGATGGGCAGAGCGTTGGCGTTGGCCAGGCGGGGCATGGGGTGGTAGCCGCCGCTGAAGGCCAGAGGTAACCCCGCTCGCCGACAGGCCCGTTCCCACAGGCGCATGAGATCCAGGTGGCCCAGCCAGCGCAGATCCCCGGTTTTGCCGTAGGTGATGCGGAAACGCTGGGCAGGTGGCTCCGGCTCCAGGGGATCCGGGGTGGGGGTGGGTTTGCTCTGCAGGGGCGGGACGGGCGGAGGGGGAATGACGATGTTGTGGCCGAAGCCGGGGCCGCAGATGCCGCAGGCGGAGCAGCCCTCGAAGGAGCAGTCTTCCACGGTGAGGGCTTCCAGGGCGCGGCGGTAGTCTTTTTGCAGCCATTTTTTGTCGATGCCGGTATCGATGTGATCCCAGGGCAAGGGATCCTCCAGGCCCAATTCCCGGATGGGGAGACGGGCGCAGAGGGCGACCGGATCGGCGGCAGGATCCACCTCTTCGCCGCAGTAGGCCCTCACCCAGGCAGCGTAGGCGGCATCGATGTTTTCCCACCAGGCGTCCATGCCGGCCCCAGCCCGCCAGGCCCGCTCGATCATCTGTCCCAGGGAGCGATCCCCTTTGCCGATGAAGTCTTCCAGGATGCTGAAGCGGATGTCGGTGAAGTGGGCTTTGACGGCCCGCAGCCGCCGCAGCTCCTTCTGCAGCAGGGTTTGCTTGCGCTGCACGTCGGCGTAGTCCACCCGGTGCCACTGGAAGGGGGTGTGGGGCTTGGGGGTGAAGTTGGAGAGGGTGAGGGTAAACTCCACCCGCTTGCGACCCAGGGCTGCACATTCTCGCTGCAGCATCTCGACGGTGCGGGCGATCCCCAGGACATCGGCGTCGGTCTCGCCGGGCAGGCCAATCATGAAATAGAGCTTGATTTTGTCCCAGCCCTCTTGGACGGCGGTGCGAATGCCGCGAATCAAGTCGGCATCGGTGAGGCCCTTGTTGATGATGTCCCGCAGCCGTTGCGTGCCAGCTTCGGGGGCAAAGGTGAGGCCGGAGCGGCGGGATCCCTTCATGATGGCGGCAATTTGCTCATCAAAGCGATCCACCCGCTGGCTGGGCAGGGAAAGGGCAATGTGTTCTCTGAGGAGACGGTTGTGCAGCTCCGCTCCCACCGCCGGCAGGGAAAGGTAGTCGGAGCAACTGAGAGAAGAGAGGGAAAATTCGTTGTA
>NZ_JANSHQ010000179.1:0-4462 GCF_047461715.1 Synechococcus sp. R8-2
GACTCCGTCCGAGTAGCGCGAGTGGATTGAGGGGCAGCTTGGGGCTCTTCTCCCCCCTCGACCGCAGGTTCCTCAACCCCAGATCCGGCCAGGCGAGCATTTCTTTCTCGCACCATCCCTGGGATCCAAATCAAATCCAGGAGCTGACCGATCCCCAGCAGCCCAAAGGTCAACAGCCAGAGCAAACCCGTCCGCCAGCGGCCCAGATAAAAACGGTGCAGGCCACAGATGCCAAACAAACCCAAAATCCAGAGCACGTAGGCCGAGCCAAGACGAGCCGGGATCTCGTCGCTGGGGGAAACTGCCGCTGACCTTGGTTCCTCCCCCTCTAGCCGATACTGCTCCACCAGCAAGCGAAAGTGCTCTGGGGTCAGTAAGCCCAGCTCCAGCCAAGCTCGCAAACCTCGCAACACCTGCTGCCGGGATCCCCGAACGGTGAGCTGCAAAAGGACGTCGTCCGAGGAGCGCGAACGGTCAGATTGCGGCTCCTCTGTTCCTGAGGGCGGAGCGCGATCCTGGGATCCCATGGCCGGACTCCTTGAGCAAAAGGCTTGGGGCTACTGCTACTCTAAGCCTTGCTCTAGCCGGTTGCCATGCCGTTCTCAAATCCTTCTCCTGCTGCGGCAGAGTGTCAGTTCCTGCTGATGCGACCAGCCCTCTAAACCTCAGTTGGGATCCCTGGGATCTCGCTGCTGTGAGTGCTGCGCAAGACGGGAAGCGTCATCATCTGTCCCAGGCGTGAAACGGTGAGCTCCGCCGCCGGAATGGGCTCCGAGACCTGTCCGCCGCTGAACACCATCACCCGGTTGCTGTACAGCAGGATCTCGTCCAAATCCGCCGAGGCAAAAAGAATAGCCGTACCCGCTTGGGTGCGTTCCAGCAATTGCCCCCAGACCCACAGCGCCGACTCGATGTCCAACCCTCGCGTTGGGTGCTCCATCAGCAACAGGGTCAGGGGTGTGGGCAAGAGAGCCAACTGGCTGCGCTGCTGGTTGCCCCCCGAGAGTTGCTCCACCCGGCTGTAGGGGTGACCGCGAATGCTGAAGTGTTCAATGGCCGCTTGGGCCTGTTGACGGGCCAGAGCCCAGTTGATCCAGGGATCCTGCTGCTGGAGGGCAAAATGCTCCTGCAAGGTTAAGCCGGGGATCAGCCCTTCCCGCAGCCGATCCGCCGGAGAAAACCCCACCCCACAGCGCAGGTAGTCGCCGTAAGGACGGCCTGTCATCTCCTGCCCCCTCAACAAGATCTGGCCCCGCCTGGGCGGCAACAACCCTGCACAGGTGAGCAGGAAAGAGCGTTGCCCACTGCCCTCCAAACCGGCCAACCCAATCACTTCCCCCGGCTGCACCGCCAGATCTGGCAAAGCCAAGGCAAACGGCTCATGCCGCACCACCAGGGAGCGCAACTCCAACAGGGGATCCGCCCTCCTTTGCGGAGAATGGGGCCGAGCCGGGGGTGCCAACTCCCGCCCGAACATCCAATCGATCAACCGCTGTTCCAGCAGGGCAATGTCCTCACCTCTAACAGGCAGCTCCCCCACCACCTCCCCCTGCCGCATCACCGTCACCCGATCGCAAAGGCACTCCACATCGGCCAGCTTGTGGGAGACGAAGATCACCGATTTGCCCTGCCCCGCCAACCTTCTCAGAGCCGCGAACAAAAGATCTTTTTGCGCTGCAGAAATGCCCGTCGTCGGCTCATCCAAAATCAAGGTGTTGATCCCCAGGGAAAGCAACCGCAGCATTTCCAGTTGTTGCCGTTCCCCCACCGTCAAACTGCCGATGGCTCCATCGGGGTTGAGATTGAAACCAAACTCTTCACAGGCTTTCTCAAGACGTTTCCGGCTTTCTCGCAGCCCCAAACCCAAGCGCCCCCGCTGCCCGGCAATAAAGTTTTCCAGCACCGTCAGAGAAGGAAAATCCAAGGGATCCTGGTGCAACATGCCAATGCCCAGGCGAATGGCTGCTGCAGGGCTGTCGATGCGAACCGGTTGCCCATCGATCCAAATCTCCCCCTGATCGCAGCGCAGAAAGCCGCTCAGGATCTTAACTAAGGTACTTTTGCCGGCCCCATTCTCCCCAAGCAGGCCGTGGATTGTGCCCGCCTCCACCCGCAAGGACACATCGCGGTTCGCCTGTACCGCCCCAAAACGCTTGTGGATGTGCAGCAGCTCGACCTTCATTCTGCTCATAGTAACCTGCCTCCCCAGAAAATCCCCAAGAATACAGTTGCTGAGGTTGCAAGTGCTGGTGCTACGATAGCGACAGCTCGCCGTTAGGCGTTGGCTGCGGACGAGTTCAGCATCGATCTGTGGTTCGCCCTGCCCCTCTTCTCCGCCCTTCCCCCCTGCCACCCATCTCGGATAGCAACCGCCTCAAAATCTTCTCAGGCAGCGCTAACCCGGCTCTGGCTCAAGAGGTGGCGCGTTACTTGGGCATGGATCTGGGCCCGATGTTGCGCAAGCGCTTTGCCGATGGCGAGCTGTACATCCAAATTCAGGAGTCGATCCGGGGTGCCGATGTCTACTTGGTGCAGCCCACCTGCCGCCCCGTCAACGACCACCTAATGGAACTGCTGGTGATCATCGATGCCTGTCGCCGCGCCTCTGCCCGGCAGATCACCGCCGTCTTGCCTTACTACGGCTACGCTCGCGCCGACCGCAAAACGGCAGGACGAGAAGCGATCACCGCCAAGCTGGTGGCCAACATGATCACCCAGGCAGGGGCCCATCGCGTGCTGGCCATGGATCTGCACTCGGCTCAGATTCAAGGCTACTTCGACATTCCCCTCGACCACGTCTACGCCCAGCCGGTATTACAGGCTTACCTCAAGGAAAAGGGCTTGCTCGACGAAGACATTGTGGTCGTCTCTCCCGATGTGGGGGGTGTGGCTCGTGCCCGTGCCTTTGCCAAAAAACTCAAGGAAGCCCCTCTGGCAATCATTGACAAGCGCCGCCAAGCCCACAACGATGTGGAAGTCATGAATCTGATTGGGGATGTGCGGGGGAAAACTGCCATCCTTGTGGATGACATGATCGATACCGCAGGCACCATCTCGGAAGGGGCAAAATTGCTGCGCAAGCTGGGAGCCAAAGCGGTTTATGCCTGCGCCATTCATCCTGTTTTTTCTGAGCCGGCCATTCAACGCCTGCGGGGTGGTCTATTTGAAGAGGTGATCGTCACCAACACCATCCCTATCCCTCCAGAGCAGCACTTTCCCGAGTTAACCGTTCTCTCGGTAGCCAATGTGCTGGGGGAAGCGATCTGGCGCATCCATGAAGATAGCTCCGTCAGCAGCATGTTTCACTAAAGTAAGTTTCTCCAGAGTATCGCTAGAGTAGAGTGGGTGCAGAATGGGTGCGCCTGCTCCTTTTCCCTGTGGAGATCAGCCCAACCAGGCACCCCCGATCTGTCGTGATGGACTGGGTTGAGCCAGCTCCTCGGCCAGGTTTTCCCATGTCACCTCCCATTTCTCGCTCGCCAAGATCCGTTGTGCACGGTTTTGCTTTCCCGCGGACTGCTCCCAGGGAAGGGCAGTCCCTTCGAACTGAACCGGATACTGAGTCCGCTTCGGCGCTGTACCCGCTGTTGCAATTGTTGGGTCAACTGTTGAAAGTACCTTTGGTCTATCTAGAACTGGCCCAGCCGGGATCCGATCCCCACTCGCCTTCAAAAGGGATCCTCTACCGGGATCCGCAAGGGATCCCAGCCGGAGAACCTTTCAACCCCGATGTCGGCTCTGAGCAATGGCCTTTTCATGAATCCTTCCTCTTGCAGACTGAGCAGGGGATCCGGTTGGCCGATCTGCACCTGCTCGACTGCCACCCTCGCCAACTGAGTTCCTTTGAACGGGAACAGATTGACCTCGTTGCCCTCAGCCTGAAGCACATTCTTCTCCAAGCCCAGGAGCATCGGCAAACCCTCGAGCAGCTCCAATCCCAACTGCAGGACAGCCGCAGCACTGCTGCCCGCTACCAGCAGATCTTCGAGAACGCCGTCGAAGGCATTTTTCAAACCACCCTAGAGGGCAAATATCTGGTTGCCAACCCGGCCTTGGCCCATATTTTCGGCTACGAATCCCCTGAGGATTTGATGCACAACGTCTCCGATATTGGCACCCAAATCTATAGCGATCCGGAGCAACGAGCCGAATTCATCCAGCGCATGCTGAGAGAAGGTCAAGTTGTGAATTTTGAACACCAAGTCTGCTGCAAAGATGGCAGGCTAATTTGGATTTCTTTAAATGCCCGTACCATCTACAACGACCAAGGGGATCCCCTCTATTTTGAAGGATTTGTTACCGACATCACAGCATCCCGTCAACTGAAAGAACGACAACAACAATTGGAAGAGGCCCGCCGAGAGAGCGAGCATCGTTTTCTGCAACTGGCAGAGAATACGCAGCAACTGTTTTGGATCACAACACTCTACAGCAAAGAGCTGATCTACGTCAGCCCAGCCTG
>NZ_JANSHQ010000180.1:0-16855 GCF_047461715.1 Synechococcus sp. R8-2
CGTCCCGCTGGCGCGATCAATGGCCCAGGTGTCTCACCCTAATCTGAAACGACTATAAATCAGGGATGCATAAGTCTATTCAGAAAGCTCCAGAAACGCTCCCATGCGGCGAAACTTTTGGTAGCGCTCCTCGCGCAATTCTCGCCCGCTCAGGCTAGAAAGTTCCTTGAGATGCCTGAGAAGAGCCTCTTTGAGGGTTTGAGCAGCTTCCAAGGGCGCGCGGTGAGCGCCGCCGACCGGCTCCGGCAGGATCTCGTCGATCACCTCCAGTTGCAGCAGGTCTTGGGCGGTAATGCGCAGGGCTGCCGCCGCTTGCGGAGCTTTTTTGGCGTCTTTCCAGAGAATAGCCGCGCAGCCTTCCGGCGAGATCACGGAGTAGACGGCGTGCTCGAACATCAAGATGCGGTTGCCAATGCCAATGGCCAATGCTCCTCCGGATCCCCCTTCGCCGATGACGGTGCAGATGATGGGGATCTCCAGCCGAAAGAGGGTTTGTAAGTTGGTGGCAATGGCCTCTCCTTGGCCCTCGGCTTCCGCCTTGACGCCTGGGTAAGCCCCCGGCGTGTCGATGAAGGTGAGCAGGGGCAGGCCGAAGCGGTGGGCATGTTCCATCAGCCGCAGGGCTTTGCGGTAGCCGGCAGGATTGGGCATCCCAAAGTTGCGGTGGATGTTGTCTTTGGTGTCGCGGCCCTTTTGGTGGCCGAGGATCATCACCGGCTGCTCCCCCAGCTTGGCCAACCCGCCCACAATGGCCGGATCGTCTTGGCCGTGGCGATCCCCGTGCAGCTCAAACCAGTCGTCGCAGATGGTCTGTACGTAATCCAGGGTGGTGGGGCGGCGGGGGTGACGGGCCACCTGGAGCCGTTCTACCGGCGTGAGCTGGCTGAAGATCTCACGGCGCAGCTCTTCGGCTTTGGCTTCCAATTGGCGAATTTGCTCAGAGGCATCGATGTCGTTTTCTTCTGCCAAGGCCCGAATTTCCTGAATCCGTTGTTCTAGGGCGGCGACAGGCTGCTCAAACTCCAGCAGTAGGCGGTCGTTGGACTTGGTCATGACCGGTTGGCTAAATTTCGGGAGCGTGCTGTGACCGGCAGAGGCTGCACAGATTTCGGGGTCAGGCTTTGATCTTCTCACATGTAGATCCCTTAGGCTAGAGGGAGCAATCCCCCTACTGCCCAAGAGGGATCCCTTGTCTGCTTCTGTCTCTTCTCCCCCTTCACCCCTTCCCCCCTGGCTGCGCTGGGGGGTGGTGGGATCCGTCGTCTTGGCTATCGGGGTGGGAGCCTTTTGGCAATACGGGCGGCCTGAGCGACAAATCCGCGTCCACACGGAGAGATTGCTGCGGGCGGTGGAGCAGCGCAACTGGGATCAGGTGGAGATGCTGGTCTCTGAGGCCTATAGCGATGGTTGGGGCCTGGATAAGCAGCGGGCGCTGGCCTACAGCCGCGAGATCTTCGGGCAATTTTTTCGCTTGCGCCTCCAACCCCAAGCGCTGCAGGTGCAGCTCGGCCCAGGGGATCCCAGTCGCCAAGGACAGGCCACTCTCTGGTTTGTGATCGAGGGCTCCGGCGGCCCCTTAGCCAACCTGACGCGGGATCAGGTGAACGCCTTGGAGCAACCCTTCCGATTGAATTGGCAGCGACGGGGTGGGGAGCACTTCCGCTGGGAGCTAACCCGCGTGGAGAATCCAGAACTGCAACTGCCCCCTCTCCCCGCTCAAGAACAGACAGGCCAGAGATGAGGGTCGAACACCAACAGGGGGAGCTGGCCTTCGGCTGGCGGGATCCACTGCACAATACCCCGTTGGCGGGCCTGAGCTGCATAGCGGCTGGGGAGAGGCTGCAACTGGGAAGAGGGCAGACGGCGCAGGAGGGGCTGAGTGGGAATGGGCAGAGCCCCTGTTTCTGGGTTGTCGATCTGGTCGGACAATCCGTCCTCAGAACTGCCTGGCTGCAACAGAATAACCCCTTCCGGTTGAAAAGGGATCCCTCGGCCCAGCAACAAACGACCGGTATCCAAAAGCTGGGGGCCGCCCTCCTGAGCAAGCTGAAACTCTGCCCAGCTAAAAACTCGCCGCGCCCGATCAACAGGGAGGCCGAAGCAGTAGGAGCCCAGTTGGAAAGTAATCAAGGTCTGCCGGTTTCTCAGTTGTTCTTGCCGAGCCAGACGACGCAGGCGCAGAGGGGAAAGCAGGGGCATGGACTACCTCGCCATCAAAACGCCGGTGGAAGGTGCCGAAGAGGCTGGTTGCAGCAGTTGCCGCAGCTTTTGGATCAGCTCCTGTTCCTGGAAGGGCTTGGAGAGGTAGGCGCTGGCTCCCAGCCGCTGGGCCAGTTGGCGGTGTTTCTCGCCACTGCGGGAGGTGAGCATGACCACGGGAAGCTGGTCATACAGGGGGTGGGCACGAATCTGGGCCAGCAAGCCAAAGCCATCCAGCCGCGGCATTTCAATGTCGGTAATCACCGCTCGGATGGGAATTCCTCTCTGCAAGTGCTCGAGGGCCTCTTGTCCGTCGCGAGCCTGTTCAACCCGGAACCCTGCTCTTTCTAGGGTCATGGCCAAGAAGCGGCGCACGTTGACCGAATCTTCCACCACCAGCAGGGTGGGCTGGGCGGCAAACCTGGGCTGGGGAAGGGGATCCCTTGCCGACTGACAGGGCTGATCCCGCTGGGCGAGCAGCCAGCTCAAGAGGGCAGGCGGATCCACGAAAAGAGCGATTCGCCCATCGGCCAAAACCGTACAGCCGGAGAATCCCGACGGCAGAGGCAGACCTCCCTCCACCGGGCGCAGAGTTACCTCTTGCTCCCGCCAAAAGCGATCCACCAACAGGCCATAGGGCCGGTTGTCTTCTACCACCAGCAGCACCACAGGTCGGTCGAGAAGGGGGGTCTCGTCAATTTCCCGGCGAGGCTGCCAGCGCGCGAAGCGAAACCAGTGGCCCACAGGAATTAAAGGGATCTGCTCCCCTTCCCAGAGAAAGGAATCGGCAGGCAACTGCGGGGGGATAAGCAATTCTTCCACTGCGTTGGCCGGAAAAGCCAACATCAACCCCTGGCATTCTGTCAGCAGCACGCGGGTGACGCTCAAAGAAACGGGCAGAGTGAGGGTAAACAGCGTGCCCCGTCCCGGCCAAGATTCCACCTGCACCTGGCCGCCAATTCGTTGCAGGTTGGTGCGTACCACGTCTAGACCCACTCCCCGTCCAGATAGCTCGCTGACTCGCTCGGCGGTGCTGAAGCCCGGCTGGAAGATCAACTCCAGCAGCTCCTGGGAGCTGGCCTCAGCCAGGTCGGCAGCGGAAAACCCTATCTGCAAGGCGCGGGCCCGGATTTTATCCAGACAGATCCCTGCCCCATCGTCTCGCACCGTGATCAGAGTGCGGTTGCCCCGTTGGCTGGCGGCAATTTCGATGAGGCCCTTGGCCGGCTTGCCCTGGGCCAGGCGGGTGTCTGGAGCCTCGATGCCGTGGTCAAAGGCGTTGCGCACCAAGTGCAACAAGGGATCCGCCAAGGCCTCCAAAATCGAGCGCTCGATTAGGGTGGATCCCCCCAAGACCCGCAGCTCCACGGGCTTGCCATGGGCTAAGCTCAGCTCCCGCAGCGCTCTGGGGAAGCGATCCGTCAAATCCGATAGAGGCTGCATGCGCACCTGGTCGAGACGGGTTTGCATTTGCCTGGAGAGGCGGCTGAGCTGGCGGGCGCTGCCTTCGGTCTCCTGCAGGGTGGTGTCGATATCGTGGGTTACCTCATCAATTTGCACAACGGTTTCCATCACCTCTTGGGTCAGCAGGTGCATCTCTCCATAGCGATCCATCTCCAAGAGGTCAAAGGTATCGGCCAAGGTCAGGCCGGGATCCCCTTCTTTTTTCAAGAGCACAGAAGCAGGCACGGTGGCAGCGACGCGGTCGTAGCTGCTGCGCAGGCGGCTGTTGGTTTCTTCTAGAGTGCGAACCCGCCGTTTGAACAAGCTGACCAGCTCCCGCAGCCGTTGCAGGCGACTGTTTAAGCGGTTGCGCTCCCCTATGAGCTCTCCCAACAGCTCCCCCAACTGTTCCAGAGGGCGAGCCGGCACCCGTAGCATCTCGGCAGCGCTTTTGGCCCCGGCTGGAATCGAATCCGGCAGCTCGGTGGCTCCTGCCATTGCAGGGGGAGGGGCTTCTGGCGGGGGGGAAACTGGAGGCTCTGCCGGATCCCAGGAGCTGGGGAGAAGAGCGACCTGACCGACCAGCACCAGGGCCTGCGAGCGTCGCCAAGCTTGTAAAGCCGCCTGAGCAACGGGCAACACCTGCTCCTTGGCATTTGGCGGCAGCGTCTCCAGAGCTTGGACTACTGAGCCGCACAGGGTGGCAAAGGCAGGCAGATCCAACATTTCCCCCAGCGCCCCCAGCTCTTGGGCAGCAATGAGAAACTCCTCCCGCAAACAGGGCTGCTCGGGGTGGGCCAGCACACCTTCCAACCGCTGCAGACAGGCCTCCACCTCGGTTGCAAACAGCAGCACCCGCATATCGCCCCCGGCCTCTGCTGCCAGGACTTGGACGTTGTCCTCAGGCTGCAACTCTCCCAACTGCTCTCGCAATTGATCGAAAAGAGGCTGCACCCGCTCTGCCAGCCAAGATTCGTCCAAAAGCCGCTGCTGGCGGTGCTGCTGGGCTATTTGGCGCATGCAATCCAACGCCGCCAAGAGGTTGCGCTCCACTGCGGGGTCGGCTTTTTGGGGATCCACCTGCAAGATCTTGAAACCATCTTCCAGGCGATGGGCCAAGTCGCTAAGCACCGGAAAGCCCATCATGGCCGCCCCGCCCTTGATGGAATGAGCAGCCCGCAGCAAGCGATCCAAACGGGGGCGATCCAAACTCTGGGATCCCAGGCCCAACACCCCTGCCTCCAGGGTGTCGAGGTAAGCCTGGGCTTCGTCCAAAAACTGCAGCCTAACCTGCCACTCGCGTGGGTCGAGGGAAGTGGGATTCGGCCCCATGCTAAACCGCCTCCCCCACCTTGAAGGTGGACACAGAAGTCTGCAACTGACGGGCAACCGCCACCGTAGCCTGGAGAGAGTTGGCCACCTGCTGCGAGGCTGCCGCCGTCTGGGCGGCAATGTTGGCGATTTGCTGCATCAACTGGCGCACCGTTTGAGATGCATCTGCCTGGGCATCGGTGGAGCGGGCAATGGCCTGAAAGAGCTGGTTCACCTGCCGCGAGACTTCCACAATTTGTCCCAGGCTCTGCTTGGCTGCTTCCACCAAGCGGGTTCCCTCCACCACCTGGCCGGTGCTGGTTTCCATCGCCTGTACCACCTCGCCGGTTTCCCGTTGGATCCCTTCCACAATGCGCTCGATCTCGCGGGTGGCTTCTGCCGACTGGGCCGCCAGTGCCCCGACTTCCTCGGCGACCACCGCAAAACCTCGCCCTTCTTCGCCGGCACGGGCTGCCTCGATACTGGCGTTCACCGCCAAGAGGTTGGTTTTCAGCGCAATCTGGTTGATCAAGGACACCACCTTGGAAATCTGCTGGGAAGATTCCCCCAGCCGCTTCACCTTCTTGGCCGTTTCGGCCACCGTTTCCCGCAGTTGCAGGATGTTTTGCACTGTGCGATCCATAGTCAAGCTGCTGTTGATGGCCGTGGCGGCGGCAGATTCGGCAACGGTGGCGGCCTGTTGGGCTTTATCGGCTACCTCCTCGATTGAGAGCGTCATTTGCTCGACAGAGCGCAAGGTCTCTTCGATTTGGGTGGCCTGTCGGAGAGCGGCTTCGGCCAACTCGCGAATGGCTGCCTCGTCACGACCAATGGATTGGTTGACTTGACCGGCGGCCTGCTGCACTTGAATCACGATGTCGCGCAAGCTCTCGATAATGACGTTGAAAAAGTCCGCCATGATGCCAACTTGTCCGGCTGTTAGCTGCGCCCGCACCGTGAGATCCCCCCGCGAGGCTTCTGTGACCTCGCTGATAAGCTGCAGCAGCTCTCTTTGCAGCGCTTCCGACCGCTCCCGTTCCTGGGCGGCCACGGCTTTTTGCTCCAGCGCCCCCAGGTTACCCAAAGCTTGACCCAGGCGGTTGGCCAGCTCTGCCAAGGTTTTCTGTTCTTCGTCAGACCAGCTCTGGCTTTGGGCGCGGCCTATTGCCAAAAAACCGTAAAGCTCATCGCCACGCACCACCGGCGCTATCATCTCGGCTTTCAGTTGGGCTGTGGCCAGCCTCTGCAGGTAGTCGGCGCCCAGATCTGGCCTAGGCACCGGGCCAAAAGCGTAAACTTGCCCGCCGTGGAGAGCCTGCTGGATCGGAGCCGGGATCCTGCGGAGGAGGGTGCCCAAGGTGTCGGGCAGGCGGCTGTCGTGAGATTCAGCGATAACCTGCGCCTCTTCGGGAGCGGTCAAGCGATAGAAGGCCACTCGTTCGGCACCGAAGCGCTGGCGCATCTCGCCCAACAAGTCAGTTAGGGGATCGATCAGCTCTTGCTCTTGGCGAATCCGGGCAATATCGGCAAACCGCTGGGCCAGTCGGGTGTCGGAAACTTGTCGCTCGTAGGTGGCGTTGCGTTCCCGCACAAAGTTGCGCACCAGGATCAAAATGATCCCCCAGCTCAGCAGCAGAATCGGGAAGCTGATGCCGGAAAAGATCAAAGCCTGCAGCAGATCTTGCTCGTAAAGCTGGACGCTGGCCTGAATGTTGCTGCGAATGGCCTCCAGGGTTTGGTTGATCCCTTCGGCGTAGATGCGCTTTTGCTCTTCGTACTCAGGGCTGTGCAGCAAGTTGAAAGCCCGTTCCTGCTCGCCGGCCCGAATCAGATCAAAAGCCTGCACTTCCCACTCCACCAGCTTGATGTTGGCTGCTGTGGTTTTGGCTGCATAGGCTTCGTAAGAGGCGGGATCCAATTGCTGAATCTCCGCCAGCACCTCATCCAACTGAGGGACATGGATGTTGTAGCGCTCTTCCCAGGACAGATCCCCGCTGGCAGCGGCCATGCGGGCAGACATGGTCAAGACTTCATCCAAATAGATCACCTGATCGCTCAGGTTTTGCAGGGTGAACTGCCGCGAGATCGCCGGCTTGAACTCGAAATAGGTGCGGGCTACGCTGCCGGCAGAGACGGCAAACAGCAGGGAGCTGATGCCCAGAGGAAAACTGATTGCCAGGGCCAGGCGGGATCCCGCGACTTTGCGTTGGGGCCGGGAAGATGGAGCAGGCCTGAGAAAGAGGGGACGGAAGGAAACCATAGAATTTTGCCTTTAAGTGAGGGTAAGTCGGGGAAAAGGTCGCCAAGATCAAGGGTTTGCCGAGGAATCAACTGAGTTGAGCTTTTGGACAATGGCAAGAGGGTCGAGCACCCAGAGAGGCTCATCCCCTTCCAACACCAGCCCTTTGCAAGAGTCGTAGAAGTTCTCCAGTCGAAAGTTGTTTTGTGCTGCCTGGGCTTTTGTTAAGGGTTGGATCTCCTCGGCGGGCACTCGAGCTACTCCTTTCACGTGTTGGGTTGCCAGGCCCAAGCCTGTTCGCACTGGCGATGCAGAGCCCCCAAATTCTGGGCGCATCACCACCAAGTGGTGTTCGGGCTGCCCAAAGTCCAAGGGCTCTAGGCCGAGAAATTGCGGCAGATCCAGTCCCCAGAGAATGCGATTGCGATAGTTGAACAAGCCCAGCACCCATGCGGGCTGGTTGGGGAGAAGGGTAAAGTGGTGCGGGCCAACAATTAGAGCTTCCTGGGCAAATGCCATGGGCAAAAGGGCCCGACAGTCTACCCCCAACTGTAGATGTAAGTACAGCTCGCCGGTACGGGTAGAAGTAGGGCTGTGTGGGGAGAAAGCTACCGCCATTGCCGTTCTCGCTCTGCCAATTCTAAGACATCTCCTAAGAACAATTCGTGATAATCACAGGGATCCTAACTGGAGGCGCAGCTCAGCAAGGACAGGAGTGGCAAAAATCATGAGCTCGGGCTGAGCACTACTGATTTCACGGCCCGCAAAATGTCTTCGCGGGTAAAAGGCTTGGTCAGATAAAGATCGATCCCTTGCTTCATGCCCCAGAGTTTGTCCAGCTCTTGATTTTTAGAAGTACAGGCCACAACGGGCAACTTTTGGGTTTCCGGGTTTTTCTTGATTTGGCGGCACAATTCCAGCCCGCTCATGCCTTCCATGACCAAGTCCGTCAGCACCACATCGGGTTTGTCGTTGCGGATCTGCTGCAATGCCTCTTGGGCGTTGGCCACCGCTACCACCTGATAGCCTTCTGAGCGGAGGTAATCGCTGATGAGCTGTCGCTCCGAGGCCACATCTTCCACCACAAGAACTTTCACCATGATCGACATCTCCTTATCTCTTTTTCGACGAACCTTTAGAGGGATCCCTAGCTGAGATAGCGAAACACCATCTGCAGCAATTCTTCCTGCCGAAAGGGCTTGGTCAGGTAATCGGTGGCACCGGCCAGGCGCGCCTTCACCCGATCGATCAGACCTTTGTGGCCTGTGACCATCACCACCGGCACATCCTTTAACACGGAGGATTTGCGGATGAGGCTGCACAATTGGTAGCCATCCACGTTGGGCATACCCACGTCCAGCAGGATCAAATCTGGCTTGAGGGTGGTCAGCTTCATCAGGGCTTTCAAAGAGTCGCTGATGGTGTGAATGACCAGGTTGTGCCCTTCCAACAACCGCTGCAACTCGCTGAGCATGGCTTCGCTGTCGTCAATACAGGCCACAATCCAGGTTTTCGAGGCTTGGGGAGATGGGCCTAGATCTGCAAGCCCGTTGGCCAGGTGAAGAGGGACGGTGGGAGTTTCTGAGGGCTGTGATTCTGTCTCAAGCTTGGCCGAGTAGGTTTTGGGCAGCCGATCAAAGGGGGGCTGGGGATCCCGCAGGACAAGGATACCGGCTTTGACCAGAGGATGTAGGCGGCGAGCGATCTGGAGGTCGTCTTGATCGAGAAGGGCGCTCAACTGGCGGAAGCTAAACCCCTTCAGTAACCGGCCTAGCCGTTCCTGTTGCTCGGCGGGAAGGCGTTCTGCCTGGGCCCGGCTGGCAAAGTAGGGCCGTTGGTAGGGGGAGGTGATCTCAGGCCCCAAAGATTGCCATGCCCGTAGCCGCTTTTGGATCAGGTCGAGCAGGGATCCCCCATCCCACTGGCCCAGGGTGGGCACGTTGTCCAGTGGGATGATCTCCTGCTGAAAGCCCCCTGGAACCAGCAACAGATTTTGCAGCACCTCCTCGCCGATCCAAGCATTCAACCTGCGCGCAGCTTCCCAAGGCAGCAGTTGCTCCGTTACCATCCAACTCAGCCCCAGAAGGTCTGCAGGTAGAGGCCCAGTCTCCTGAGCCAATAGCGCCTCCACCTGCCGATGGATGCGTAGGCAATTTTGGCGAGTCAGAGAAAAGACTTGATGGCTGAGCCGACGCAGGTGGCGATCCAAGCGCTCCAAGGGCTCCAAGCTGTGGTGAGCAAACCCCAGGCGACCTTGGTGAAACACCAATGACCAAGTGCCCAGCCCCTCCCCTTTGTCCAAGGCACTGAAATACCGAACAACTCCTGTGAAGCTGACCTCTGCGTTCAGCAGATGGGCCGAGACTTCTGTACAGACGGGGGGACAGTTCATGGGTCGAGAGGACGTGCTCGGACAATTTCCTGCGCTGAGGTTGATGACACGACTGAAGTCTTAGCTACCCCACAAGCCGGTGAAAAAATGCTTTCCAGAATACAGTTCAAGCCCAGCCCTGACCCAGACGAGATCTTTAGATGAGCCAAGCCCAACAAGACGGCCAAGGCTGCACGAACTCAAAGGCAGTTTCAGCGTTCAATCCGTATTCAGAAAAACTCTCCTCCTGGGGAGATCGATGACTATTGCTCATCAGCCAATCTCTAAAGGTGAAGGCTAGCCCTCAGATTGTCTGCTGGCTTTCTTACTCGGGAACTTCCCGCGGAAAGCCTGCAAGACAAGATAAAGGTAACCCCGATAAACCTCTTCCGTAAAAATACGGAACTTAGGTCTTCTCCAATTTCCAAAGCTGCTCCAGGTGGGCTTGGCAGCGGCGCAGCAGTTGCCGACTCTCTTCAAAACTGATCTGCTCCAAGGCTTCGGGGTAGGAGCACCAGCGGTAGGCGGCCACCTCCTCTGGTTGCACCTGTAGCTCAGGGGGAGGAAATTGGGGCGGCAGCAAGGCCACGTAGTAGGTAACGGTTTTGGCCACTCGGTTCCCCTCTGGATCCGTAAAGGTGTAGGCTTCCTGCAGCGTCAAAGGGTCAGACTGGCCGGGCAGGGTCAGAAGCTGGTAGTCGGTCAAGCCGGTTTCCTCTCGCAATTCTCGCTGCGCCGCCTCCAGGTCGCTTTCGGAGCCATCCTTGTGCCCTTTTGGGAAAGCCCAATGCCCCTTCTGGTGCTGGATGAGCAGATACAAATGCGAAGAGCCGGGTCCGGGAGCTTCCTGGGCGGGTGGGTGGGGCAGGATGGGGATCACCCCATAGGCAGCATCTATCAGCATTGGGGAGCTAATCTCCAAAGAGTTTGATGGCTGGCGGCTTAGGAGCGAAGACCTCGTTGGGATCCACCTGCGGGCGCTCTACCCCCTGCAGGGGCGAGAGGGGGCGACCGGTGTCGAATTGGAAGAGATAGATGGGCAACTGGCCATTCCCCAGAGGCAAAAGAGCTAAAGTATCGATTTGGGTCAGGGCGTTGCGGCTGGTGGGTCGGGTTAGGTTGAAAGCAACGATTCGGTCTTCCAAGGAATTGTCCGGGCTGGAGCGCCGGCCCAGGCCAATGCTGAACTGCTGGTTGCCCTGCTCATCCACTCCCAAGGCCCGCACATCTCCCAACTCCGCTTGAGGAGCGCTCCCCGGCAGGCCGGCTACCACCGGCGGCGCATCCACCGGCGGCTGCGAAGGCAAAAAGCGCAACTCCCCACCATCCGGTAGGATTTGGTAGTCCTGATAGTCGTGCTGGATGGAAAGGGATCCCCTGAACACGCGGCGGTTCAGGCCCTCCAGGGTCCAAAAGCCATAGCCCAAATTGATGCGGGTGCTCTCCGGCAGCCAGTAGCGCTCCCCTCCCTCGGGAGCTGGCACCGCCGTAAACCCCATCAGGACATAGGCCTGCCCCCACACCCCCGACAAAAACAGCAACACCTGCCGCGGCAGCCCCGACTGCGGATCCAGCCACAGCTCCCGCAACTGGCCTTCCTGAATGGGCTCTAGGCGCAAGTGCTGGACAGGGGATCCAGCCAAATCCACCCGTTCTGAGGAGAGGACGCGGTAGCGGCTGGGATCCGCCTTCAAGTAAAAGCTCACCGAGGGCAAGAGGGCTTCCGGTCGGCTCACATACACCGAGTACAGCTGCAGCAGATCCGACTGGTTCACCACTTCCAATTGGCGCGAATCCAAGAGGCGGATGCGATCCCCTTCGGCTACCCAAGCCTGCCAACTGCCGTCGCGGCGGTAGAGCACATCCAACGTGGCTGTGAAGGTTTGGGATCCCTCTACCCGCACCTGCTGGCGATATTGCAAGTTGGGCAAAGGGGGCAATTGCTCTAGAGCGGCGTTGTAGCGCTCCAGCCAAGCTTGGGGATCCTGCTTAGGGCTGGCAAGAGAAGAGGGAGCCGATTGGGCCACGGCTGGATCCCCTGACGGCAGACCGACCAGTCCCGTTACCAGGAACACCACCCCGCCGAGATAGCCCCAGCCTCGAAGGGATCCCTGCCGCTTCCTAAATTGGGAGGGTTCAGGGAACATCAGCTCACCTCGCAACACCGCTCTTGCTGCCCTTCTTGTCGCTGCTTGTGCCCGGATCAGAGCGCTTCCCACGACCGTGAGTAACCCTTTGGAAGGGATCCCTACTCTCTGCCCGCCGATTGAGTACGCCTATTCAATGGAAATGGATTGGGGGCCGTCGGAGCGACCGGAAGGCGGGGGCTCCTCCACCCTCAGCCCCTGGGACTCCAGCCAACTGCGCAAGGGATCCTGCTTCACATCCAAACGCAGCAGGCCGCTGAGAAAACCGCCACAGAACGGAACAGGATTGCTCAGAAAGGTCTTCCAGACCTCATTTATCTCCATAGCCGCAACACCAACCACCCCCCCAATCCTAGCAAGGCCGGCAGGTGGGGATCCCCTCCCTTGGCTAGACGGCAATCAACTTCTCTCGGTTTATGTTCTGCAGCACACTAAAAATGCTGTTGCCAATGCGCTGGAACTCTTTACTGCTTTTGTCGGCAAAGTGCAATACCCAAGGAAGCCTACAGGCTTGAAAACCACTGGCGGGATGAAGCTGGGAGAGATGGTAAGTTTGTATAGCCAGAACTTCCAAAGGAGTGTTGCCGTGTTCATGGACAACTCGCAGCGGTCTTGCGCTGCCAATTGGCACCGAGGACTTCTTAATGGGCTGGCTTGTTACGAGCATAAATGACCTTCGTTCATGGTCAAAAATGACAGTGCCCATTGCAGCGTCTCTATAGCTTCCTTTTTCCTCTCTTCCCATTCTGACTGTGCCACTTTTGCGAACCCCAACAATATCCACAGCAATCTTTTCTTTTCTTAGTTCCTCAATTGTTTTATCAAATTCGCCTCTTTGAACTAAGCCATCCCTCATCAAAAGAACCTTTCTAGGGTATCGATGAAATTTGTTGTAGAATCTATTGACGAGCTTGGACACGGTTTGATAAATTGCCTCGCCGGAAAAAGTTTCTCCTCTTTGTATATCGGGCAACTCCCAGCCTAAGCTTTGACCATTGGCCAGTACCGCGAAGGCAGAGGTTCCGTAGTAAAGCTCTCGATTCGTCCCCACATCAAAACCAATGGTAAGCTCGGAGCATTCAGGATGATCGAGGGGTTCAAGCAACACGGGTTGCCACGCAGCTTTACACAGAAGTCCTAGTACGACATTTAGAGCTTTGTAGGGGTCAGCTCCAGGAATCATAAACTGAGTTGCTATTCCTGCTCGAAGTGCTTGCAAGCGGATCTTTTGCTTGTGCTCATTAGGCGACAAGGGCATGACAACCAGAACGGTTTTGATCCCTTTGTCGGCCCAGCTTTGCCAAAACCTCTGTTGAGCAAGGTCGCCTTCAGGCAAATCTTGACGGGTTGCGTAAAAGTCTATTTCAACTCTTGCTCCGCTCTTTTTAGCTACTTCAAGTAGGCACTTGCGAACATCAGTAGGATACTCACGTTTATTATCGTCAAGATTTAGAAGTCCAAACTTTGTCTCGCCAACTCTTGCACATCCTTGGTACCTAACTCTCGCGGGGTTTTGGACTTGTCTATGACCAAACCCCAATAGCCTTGGACTTGGCATAATGTATCCTTCTGCTTTTAGGGGGTCAGCCTGAAAGTCAGAAATATTGTAGACATTTTCTATAATAGTTTTTGCGGTCTCTTTAGACTCTTTCAATCTCTCTTCTAAACTTTTTCTGATGTGCTCGCTAACCAAGGAGCTAACTTTTTTGCCAGTCCATCTTTGATCTTCTATACTTGCTAGCATCTCCAAAGTTAAAACAGGCGACAGTCTCCGCGATAGATGAAGGATAGGCTCTGCCTTTTGTCTGAAATTGCGTTCTCTCGAGACCACTTGAACCACCAGAGAGCCATCAACTTCTTCTGGAGTTGCTCCGTACTTCTGTACATGATAATCCGCTAAGCTAGTGTTTAGCTCCGCTAACCATACTTCCCTTGGCGACTGATTGGAGATAATGCCTCGATACTCCCAAGTTAGGTATTTATTATTTTTTGTCCTGTATGTGTTTCGTACAATTTCAATTGAGACATCTGGGTAATTTTCCAGCCACTCATGCAGCGTCCATGGGCTGTAGAAATGGTATCGGATGTCGATCTCTAGATAGAGCTTCTTATCTTGTCTAATAACAACGTCTAGCTCTCTTCCTCTGTGAACCTCCCACCCATCTCCGCAAAGTGGTTTTACTCCTTCAATCCGTTCTACTCCTTCCAGACCCGTAACCCACCAGATCAATCCTCCTCCTGTTGATCGCTCAATCTCTGTTTTTTTGTACTTAGATCTTAGACTCCAATCTAGTTTCTTGCGCTCGAAAGTTTCTAGAGCCTGTCTCTCTGTAGGGTCTGTACAATCTAGAGCCTTAGAACCAAGCTCTTCCAACTCCCATTCCTCTGTTTTGAGTTTACTGGCCGGAACTTTTTCTCGGGTTATGATGCGATTTCCCAGACGAACAGCCATTACACCTAGCTGATTACAAATCTTGGAGAGAGCCCTCTGCTCCTCTCCTAGATCTGGAAGAGGGTTTGGCCTGCAACTATACTCATAGAAGGTGAGCTCTTCTTGAGTTAGCTCCTTGACGAAGAAGCGATTAAGAGTAACCTCAACTTTCTTCTGGAGTAAATTCATTGGCAGACTCTAGTTTCAAGTTTCTCTCTAGGATCTCTAGGATAAGCTCTAATTCTCCTGCTCTTCACGAGGGATCTCCAAACAACCCTGGCGGAGCCAAATCTCTACTGATCGCCTCCGCCTGAAACCGACCGCTCATGCCCACCACCTGCCACTCGGCGCTGCGATTTCCCTGGCGGAAGCGCAGCCGTCGGGCTCGCAACGGCACCACTTCTACAGCTTCTACCAGAAATTGTTGGTATTCGCCCAAATAGTCTCGGTAATCCGGGGGCAAGTCAGCGCTGCTGTTGATTTGAATCCAAAACACCCGTCCTGCTTCGTTGCCATAGGCGCGGATTTGTTCCTGGCCGCGGTATTGCTCCACCCCGCGCAGCCGCTGTCGTCCCACCTGCACAGACTCAGCCCACTCCGGCAAGGGATCCCCTAAGCTCACGGCCCACCCTGGCCCACCTAGCCCCAACCAACACAACAACAGCAGTCCCCAAACCCAAGGCCATCTGTGCAGCGTGCTGTTCCCGGTTTTCAAGGCTCGACCGAACATGGCAAGTTCTTCTCCGCAAGTGATCCCAATGCTTTTGGATGTTGAAAACAACTTCGTCTCAACGTAGGCGAAAGCCGATCCGACCGCCTTCAATATCAAAGGCAACGTCAGCGTTGAAAAACAGTGGCATGCCCAACAGTTGCACTCCTTGGTTGCCGTTAACAAAAATCCGATCCCGGCTGGGCGTAATGGGAAAGCCAACCCGAATGCGGTAGTCAAAAGCCCCCTCCAGCACAGCTCGCCATTCAGCGCCGGGGGGCAAGGTCGAGGTGGAGAAAGGAGCTGCCCCCAACAGCCTGACGTTGAGAAAAATGTCGGAAGAACCACTGTCAAAAACGGTGGGGCTGAGAGCATTTTGAATAGAAGTGTTGCTGATGCTGTAGGCCACTTGCAAAGCCTCATCCCGCCAGATGGGTGTGCCATCGGGAAAGCTTCCCACCTGGGGAAACTGCCGGAAATTGAAGCCGGCGGTGTTGGCCGCCGTTAGGCCAACCGTGAACAGGCCCTGGGTGGAGTTGAAGCCCCCCGTTTGGATCATGTACCCAGAGCGGAAATTGCCCGGAAGGCGGGTGAGCGGACTAAACAGCTCGCGGTCGGGGCTGCGCTCATCCAAGGACGTGCCTAGGATCCCGGCGAAGGGCCGCCCTTCTCCAAACAAGTTCTCTGAACAACTGGCCACCAGGGCGTCCACACAGGTGATCCGGTCGATCAACTGAATCGTTACCGGCTCCCGACTGGGGATCCCGCCTATGCTGAAGGGGGCGCGGGCCAACACGCCGATAAATTGCGTGCCATCTCCGAACGTCACGGTGGAAGGGATCCCCGTCCGCTCCAGGCCAAAGCGACCTGCTGCTGTCGCTATGATGCGCAAACCTGCCGAGCCGGTATCCAGTAACACCTCAGCTCCGCTCCCGGCCACCCCCACTGTCAGGCCCAGGAGCTTGAAGCGGCTGTTGCCCAGGGTACGCACCGGCATGGGAATCGACTCGGTTCCCGGTTGAGGTGGGAGAGGGATCAACGCAGGGGGGGAAGCTGCAGATTCCCCCTGGCCAGAACATCCGGCACCGAGCAGCAGCAAGGTCAAGATCCCAACCAGGGCGATCACCATTCCCCAAGGGCTGTGCCAAGCCCACCCAGACCGTGGCTCATCCTTTGGGCCCGACCTCGCCTGCATTGAATACCCACACTGAATTAAAAGGAGCCTAGCCCGGTTGCAACCGGTAAACAGCACGCTCAAACCTGGGGGATTTGGATCCCGGCCAAGGACAGTGTACACAAAGCTGGCTGAGGGAGAGTGCGCAATAGCGCTGTCAACTGTGGAGTTGTGGGGCTGGATGGGCTGCAGCCTACAGCATTAGCTCCGCCTGCCAATCGACCACTTTTTGGAAGCGAAAAGCGCCCGCCAGGGCCCCCCAAACCTGCTGGTGGGTGATGGGATCCATCCCTCGGTCATGGCTGCAAAACTCGCTCTCGCTCAGGTGCAAGGTGGTCTGCAAATAGGTGGCTTGGCCGTTGCGCACCACGCAACACCGGCACCCCGGCTCCGTCGCGCCGATGAAGAGGGATCCCTGCCTCTTCACATGCACATCACACCCCTCTAGATAGGCTAGGTCGGCAGCCTGCAGTTGACTCAGTTGGTCTGCCCTCTCCCGAGCACAGCCCCGCCACCGCTGCGGCTCCAAAGGGCGATAGTTGCGAATCAGGATCCCATCGCTTGCCTGAGTCAATTCCACCACCGCCTGCCGATAGGGATCTTCCAAATGGCCGCTGTAGGCTTGCTCCACATAAAAGCCGATCCCGCCCAAAACTTGGGCCGGCAAGGGGCGGTAGGCCACTCGGATTTGGGCAAAAAACGGTGGATTCTCCCAGGCTTGCTCTTGGTTGCTGAAGTCTCCTGCCAGCCAACGCGCCATCTGCAGCAGCTCTGGGGAAGGAGTCCGATCCAACCCAATAGGCATAAGCGGGCATCCAGAACTTCTGTAAA
>NZ_JANSHQ010000181.1:0-1389 GCF_047461715.1 Synechococcus sp. R8-2
AGGCCGTCGCTACACAACAACAGGCGATCCCCTGGGTAAACTGTAATCGGCTGCACAGAAGGTGGACCCGCATCGGGTCGGCCCAGGCAGCGCTCGAGAATATGTCGCCAAGGGTGAATCCGGGCCTGCTCATAGGTCAGCTCCCCCAGTCGAATGGAGCGGGCCACCAAGGTGTGATCCTCGGTCATTCGCTGCATTTCGGATCCCCGTAGGCGATAGAGGCGAGAATCACCGATGTGAGCGCTCCAGCAGTTGCCCTTGGGATCCACCATGGCCACCACCACCGTAGTGCCCATGTCTGCCCGCTCTGGATTTTCCCGCTGATCCTTGAGGATGGCACTGTTGGCTGCTTCTACGGCTTCGCTGAGCAACCGGGGTGCCGGCACGTTTTTCCAGCCTCGATCCAGATATTCTCGGATGGTCTCGACAGCCAACAGGCTGGCTGTAGCCCCGGCAGCATGTCCTCCCATACCATCGGCAACAATAAAGTAGCGTCCCTCCGGATCGCAGTAGTAGGCATCCTGATTGCTGCTGCGGATCTTGCCGGGATCCGTAGCGCAGGCATATCGTCGCATCACATCAATCGCTCTGACCGATTCAACCTTAAGAGTACTCTGATTAAAGCAAGAGCAGCGAGGGCAGCCAAAACCAAAGTGATAACCGTTAAGGTAGCATGTCCGGCCAAAAAGAGCTGAGTTGCGCTCAAAAAAAAGGCCGCAAACAACACCCCGTAAATGACTCCCAGCCCGGTGTTGTTCAGCTTGCGCAGCAAGCGCTCCGTCTCGCTGGATCGCACCCGCAGGCGTAGCTCCCCTTGTTCTATCTTGCTCAAGGTCAATTCGATCCGGCGGGGCAAACTGAGACTGCTGCTGGTGAACTCAGCCGCTTGACGGCCAACCTGGGCCAAGAGGGTCTCAGTCTCGCTTCCGTTTAAACTCATCAGCTCTTCCGCAAAGGGTTTGGCCACCTCCATAAAGTCGAACTCCGGATCCAACCCTTTCCCCAATCCCTCCAGCGTGGTCAGGGCCCGCATCACAAAAGTAAAGGTAGCCGGGAAACGAAACGGCTGATCGTAGGCCAGCTCGTAAAGGTCTTCGCTAATGGCCGCCACCGAGATTTCTCCCGAGTTGCTGGAAAAGGGTTTGTCCATAAAGTGATCCAGCATGTACTGCACCGAGCGGCGCACCGGAGCCAGATCGGCGGTGGGCACCAGCACCCCCAGTTCCACCAGCGAGGCCACCACCCGATCGGCATTTTTGGAGACCACACCTGCCAGCGTGCCCATCAGCTTTTCTTTCACATCGGAGCGCAGGCGGCCCATCATGCCGAAGTCGTAGAAGATCAGCGTGCCATCGGGCTTCACGGCAATGTTGCCGGGGTGGGGATCGG
>NZ_JANSHQ010000182.1:0-4988 GCF_047461715.1 Synechococcus sp. R8-2
GGACTTCGTCCCGCTGACGCGAACGGCTGCTGGGTAGGGCGTGGAGCAGCCTCGACATGGTGGCAATTGGGCTTGGGGAGCAGCAATCGCTGGCTGCTCTCCCCAGGAGATTCTGGATTTTTCGGCCAGCTTGAATCCGCTGGGCCCACCGGAATCGGTCTTGCAAGCTCTGACTCAGGCGCTGTCTGCAGCAGACCCGGTTGTAATCAGCCGCTACCCGGATCCCGACTATCGGGACTTGCGCATCTGTTTGGCCAACCATTGGGCCGTCGATCCTGAGTGGATCTTTGTGGGCAATGGGGCAGCGGAGTTGCTCACCTGGGCAGCCCGGGATGCGCAAGGGCGGGAGGTATGGCTGCCCCAGCCTGCTTTTGGGGATTATGCGCGGGCTCTGCGGGCAGCAGGGGCGACCATCAAGCCGCTGCCTTTTTTCCCCGGCCAGGGATCCCCTAGTTTCGCCTTTCTCCAGGAGCCGCTTCCGGCGGCAGGCAAGGGAAACCGGGTGCTCTGGCTGAACAACCCTCATAACCCGACGGGCTGGCTGATCCCGCAGCAAGATATCCTGCCTCTCCTGCCCCAGTTCGACCGGGTGGTGGTGGACGAGGCTTTTATGGACTTTTTGCCGGGGGAGCCCACCCTGAGCTTAAACTCCAGCCCGTCGGCAATGCCCCGCAGCCAAACCTTGATCCCCCACCTGGCGGCTCACCCCAACACCATCGTCATCCGTTCCCTCACCAAGTTTTTCACCCTGCCCGGCTTGCGCATTGGCTTTGCGGTGGGGCACCCGGATCACTGGCAGCGCTGGCGACAGTGGCGGGATCCCTGGAGCGTCAACGGATTGGCGGGAGTGGCAGTGGCGGCAGCTTTGGCCGATGAGGACTTCCGCCGGCGCACCTTGGCCTGGCTACCCGTGGCCCGAGAGCATTTGTTCAGGGGTTTGCAAGCACTGCCCGGCTGGGATCCCTGGCCTGGTCAAGCCAATTTTGTGTTGGTGCGCTGCCCTGGCTCTGCCACGCAAATTCAGCGGGCGCTGCTGCAGCGGCACCGGATTCTGGTGCGGGATTGCCTGAGTTTTCCCGAGCTGGGAGATCGCTACCTGCGCATTGGCCTGCGCACCCTGCCGGAGCAGGAGCAGTTGTTATCCGCCTGCCGGGAGATCCTGGAGAATAGCTAGGGATTTTTCTGCGGGAGAAATTCTCATGCCCGAAGCTACCGCCTTTTGGCCGGAATGCAACGCCCCTATCGTGCGGGGGGTGGCCCATTACAGCGATCTGGAGTTGCTGCGGGCCTTTCAACGGCAGCCGGAGGTGGCCCGCTACTTCATCAGCCTGTTTTGCCGCTACTGCCAGTGGGTGGACGGGATCCTTGCCGAACATCTGCCGCCCGAGCAGTGGGCTGCCTATCGAGAGCAGGTTTGGTTGCGGCTTTACCTGCGCCTACAGCGCCTAGATGTCCACAGCCTTGTGGAAGAAGCGGCTGGCGAAGGGGATCCTGTGCTGCGACCCTGGCTGGCGGAGCAAACCCGTGAGCTGATCCAATCCTTGGATGGGATCCCCACCCGCCCTCAAGCTTCTTGCAGTCTCGACTCCACCAGAGGCGGGGCGAAGTCCTCTCTTTCACCGGCACTGGCCTGTTATTTGACTGCTGGTTTGGATACCTTGCCGGGGGATCTGCGCTTCATTCTGCTGCTGCGGGATCGCTTTGGCTGGCCACCGGTTCGCATTGCCGACCAACTCAAGGCTGACGGATACTACCTTGCTCCAGAAGACGTGGATGCCATCGTTGCCTCTGCCCGCCAGATCTTGCTTCAGAACCTACCGACAGATGTGCGTGCCCTCTATCTGGAGGCAAAGCCCTAGAAGACTGCCATAGCCCTGTGGCATGGTGGTTTATGGCAAGGTATGGGGCGCTGGCAATCCTTGTTCCTAAGGTGGTTTCTCCTGTTAGGCTGTTTCCGGCTGTAACAGTGGATCGGCATTGTTTGCTCTCCGACTTTACATCAAGTTGAGTGTGGGCTGTCTATGAGTCCTTCTCCGCTTCCCCCAGACCCTACCCAACCCCTGTCTCCGGCACAGCAGTCCCATTCACATCTAGTTCCTCAACTTGCTCTTCAGGAGGCGCTGAGCCATCTGCATTTGGATGTGCTGAAAGAACTGGAGCGATTCCGCCTCTGGCAGCGTTTGCAGCGCATGGACTCTGTCCCGCCACCACGAGCAGGTCAGCTTGGGAATACCAGCTCTGTACAGCGCCCTTCACCTGTACTCATTCAAGAGGTGGTGGAAGACTTGGAAGAGGAAGAGATGCCGCGGCCCTCCGGGGCCTTTTCGCCCCTCTGGGTCTTGCTGCTGTGGGTGCTTTCCTGCGCGGGGATTGGCTTTGGGGTGCGCTGGCTGATCTGGCCGGAAGAACTGTCCCTGCCCCAAAGTGCTGCCAGCAGGGCGGAAGAAGGGATCCCTGCCCAGCTGGATTTGGCCCAGTTGCCCCTGATCCCACTGGAACCGGTGGAAGGGCAGGTGGGAGAGGAGTTCTATTCCGGTGGCTTGGATCCGGATCGGCTGGCGCTGGGCTTGACGGCCACCCCGGACTTGAAGGACGTACAGGTGGATCCTCTTCAAGGCGTTCCTAACCTGCTGGACAGCCTGCAGACCGACTTGGCCTTGGCTTCCAAGGAACCCTCTCCCCCCAGCTTGCAAACGGTGGAGCAGTTGGCAGCCAGCCTGGAGCGCCCATCCCAACCTTCACCGCCTACCTCTGTGGGATCCCAGAACGTGGTGCCCCTAAGCGACAACAGCGTAGACTCTCTGGGGCCGAACCGCGGCGAGGGAACCTTCTTGGTGCTCACTACCTACTCGGGAGATGAGAGCTTGGCACGTGCTCGAGAAGTTTCTGATGGGGCCTTTGTCAAAGATGTGAATGGCCAGAAGTTTGTGCAGTTGGCAGCATTTGAGCAACTGGAGTATGCCCGCTATCATGCGGAAACCCTGAAAAATAAGGGCTTTAACGTTACAATTGCTGAGCAGTAGCTTTGAGGACTACAGATCCCGAATCCAAGGGATCCGAGAGAGAGGTAGCCGCCGCCAGATCCCTTCACTTCCTTCTGGATCGAGCAGGCGCCAGGCCAGCAACCCGGTTGCCGAGAGGAAAACCAGGGCCAGCAACAACGCAAGGGCATTCTGTAGGCTTTTCAAAAAGGGCCAGAGGCGGGCTGTGCTCGGCCCCACCTGAGCAGCTCCAGACCGCTGCCGCGCCTGGGCGGGGGGGTTCCCGGAAGCTGGAGAGGAACTCAAGGGACGGGCAGGTGGAGCGAGGGTAGAGGACGTCAACTGGGCGGCAGGAATGGGTGGCCCTGGTAACCGATTCAAAGCCATAACCACAGCCTGAGGGCGCTGCTGCTGACGCATCCACCGGTTCAGCTCTGCCAGAGAGATGGCACAGAGGTTGTTGAGACCCAGACCCTGAATTCGCCCCACCAAAGGCCGGTCGTTGCTGACCAAAACCACCAGCGTTCCCGGCTGCTGCTGGGCCAGGGCATAGGCGCATTCGGCAATCGCTTCTTCCAAACGTACCCTCATGGACTGATCGCCGGCACCGGCGCCACCCACCAAGGCACGGGCTTCTGAGACGGCAAACCCTAGACTGGGCCAGTGGCGCAAAAACTCGCGGGCTGTCGATTCTTCTTGGGGATCAATAGCCTGCCGGCTCAGGCGTTCTAGCTCGGCCATCACTGCCTGTGGCAGCACACACACCCCAAACCGTGCCCACTCCTGCCATAGAGCCAGACGACCGGCCAGGATCACGGGGCTGTCGAAGACGAGGAGAGGCGGGATCTCGGCCATGGGATGCGCCAGCGTTGGACTTAACCTCAATTGTGCAGCTTCCCCGAAGACTTGGGTAGCAGGGATCCCTCTGCCAGGCAGAGGCGGATGGCCAGCGGGTAGAGGCGGTGCTCCTGGGCCTGGATGCGCCGGTAAAGGGATTCCACGGTATCTTCGGGCAGAACCGGCACGGCTGCTTGGGCCACGATGGGGCCACTGTCCATTTCCAGGGTGACCCGATGAACGGTGCAGCCGGCGATTTTCACACCGCACTTCAGGGCTTGTTCAACGGCACGCAGGCCCTTGAAACTGGGCAGCAGGCTGGGATGCAGGTTCAAGACGCGATCCGGGTAGGCAGACAACAACACCTGGGTAACCAGGCGCATCCACCCGGCCATGATCACCCATTCCACGTGATGCTGCCAGAGCACCTGGACAATGGCGGCGTCCAGATCTTCGCGACGGGGGTAGTCTCGGTGGTCGAGCAAGACGCAAGGGATCCCTCGCTTTTGGGCCCGCTGCCGCACATAAGCTTTGGGATTGTTGGTGATGACCACAGCAATCTGGGCCTGCAGTTCCCCAGCCTCAATGGCTTGAGCAATAGCTTCGAAATTGCTGCCATTGCCGGAAGCCAAAATGCCGAGGATCCCCGGTTGAGAGGGCACTGGGATCCCGTCGGGATCCGGCCAGAGTAAGCTGGGCGAGTTCATGAGCGTTTGGTGGGAAAGTCTGCAGCCCCGCTATTTTAAACCCAGACAGCCTCCCCTCTGGTTCTGGCCAGGTTGATCCAGAGAGGGATCCAAAAACTTGACCGTCGCCGGCTTTGACAGGCGCACCCGCGCCATCGAGCGCTGCACGGATCAAGCCCAAGAGGAGCTGCGGGAGATGCCTCAAGAAATGCGGAAAATGCAGCAGGAGATCCGCGATCTCTCAAGCTCCTCCAAAAATAGGCCAAGTCGATCAAGTCGATCCCAGCAGTTGAGGCCGGATCTTATGGACTCCGTCCCACTGTGGCGAGCGGCCACCTGATCTAGAGTGGGAAAGCATGGGCAGTGGGTGTGAGAGCATGGCTCCTTTGCAAGGACGACGCCGGCGGTTTTGGATTTGCAGCATGGTAGTCATCCTGGCCGGGTTTATGGGATCCCTGCTGGCGGGATCGGCCCAGAACCTGGG
>NZ_JANSHQ010000183.1:0-16943 GCF_047461715.1 Synechococcus sp. R8-2
GAGAGGGGCCGGGGGTGAGGGCTACCTCCCCCTTTACGAAGCCAAGATGATCTGGCACTATGACCACCGCTACGGCACCTATGAGGGCGTGCGCGACCGCTCCAGCACCCAACTGCCCACGCCTGATGAGCACCAGCACGCCGACCCGCACTTTGTTGTCCAGCCCTGGTACTGGGTGCCGGCAGAGGAAGTGGAGGCTCGCCTGGGCGATTGGCGGCGCGGCTGGCTGCTGGGCTGGCGAGACGTGGCTCGCTCTACGGACGAGCGTACTGTTGTAGCGAGCATTGTCCCATGTGCTGGATATGGTGATAAGTTTTTACTCATGCTTTCAGAATTAGATGCAATAAGGATTTGTGCGCTTATGAGTCTTATGGCCTGTTTGCCATTTGATTATGTGTCTAGGCAAAAGGTTGGTGGAGTATCGCTGAAGTATTTCACGATGAAACAACTCCCTGTCCTGCCGCCGAGCGCCTACCGCGCCGAAGACCTGCGCTTCATCGTCCCGCGCGCGCTGGAGCTGGTCTACACCTCCTGGGACATGAAACCCTTCGCCGACGATGTGTGGAACGAAGCTGATGACGGGCTGCGGGCAGCCATCCATGCTGCGTGGGATGCAAACCGTATTGCTGTCGGCAGGCATGAATGGCGCCTGCCATCCTGGATCAGCGCTTACCCGGAGATCGAAACCAACCCGCAGAAGGGCATCCCCTTTCCGCCCTTTCGCTGGGACGAAACCCGCCGCGCCATCCTCCGCGCTGAACTGGATGCGTACTACGCCCGGCTCTACGGCCTCACCCGCAAGCAACTGCGCTACATCCTCGACCCGGCAGACCTCACCGAACGCGAACTGGAAGACATACTCGACCCGCGGGAAGAGGTGGCAGACCCGCTCGACCCGGCTGGCTACGCTACCCGCGCTGCTGCTAGCACCTTCCCCGGCGAAACCTTTCGCGTGCTGAAGGAGAAGGAGATACGTCAATACGGCGAATACCGCACCCGGCGGCTGGTACTGGAGGCGTGGGAGAAGCTGGCGCAGCACTCAACAAAAGCTTAAAATACACATACAAGCTGCATTTCTATACACACAAGTGGCTCCTCATGCGCACCAACATCGTCCTGGATGACGACCTGATCGAGCGTGCCCGCCAGGTAACCGGCCTCAAGACCAAGCGCGAGGTGATTCACGAAGCGCTGCGTGTCCTGATTCGCCTACACGAGCAAGCTGAGATCCGCAACTTACGCGGCAAGTTGAAATGGGAGGGCAATTTGCAGCAGCAACGCCTGTCGTGCCTGCAGGACTGAGGATGATCCTGGTGGACAGCACCATCTGGATTGATTACTTCAACGGCATTTCATCGCTTCACACCGACTATCTGGATTGGGCCCTGGATCAAACTCTTATCCTGGTGGGCGACCTGATTTTGGCAGAAGTCTTGCAGGGCTTTCGCAAAGATGCCGATTTCGAGCAGGCTCGCTGTGCTCTGGTGAAATTGCATCAGGTGCAAATGGTTAACCCCTCCCTGGCGGTGAAAAGTGCGCAGAACTTTCGCTTGTTGCGTCGCAAAGGCGTGACGGTGCGCAAAACAATAGACAGTTTGATTGCCACTTGGTGCATTGAGAACAATGTTCCGCTCCTCCACCACGACAGTGACTTCGATGGCTACGAGGCGCATCTAGGATTGCGGGTTATTCGTCCATGAGGCAGAGGTGGCCTTCTGCAGACCAGTTTTCTCTTGACATACCCCCTGCCTAAAGGCAAGGGATTCTGGTTCCTGCATTCGGAGAACGCTGCAGCCGTCGGCGGGTACTGGAGGTGTGGGGGAAGCTGGCGCATTGCCGATCCCACTTCGGAGATATCTTTTTGCCGTTCAGCGGGCCGTAGATCTTGGTGGGTGCGGTTTCAAACACCACTTGCGGCATCTTCAAGCTAGGCTTGAGCTAACCAAGCGGGCCTTAAGGGCAGATTCGATGTCCACCATCTTTGATCTCCACGCCACTGTTCTGGACGACTATCGCGATTTTGTCCGCTCCTTTTTTCTCATTGGCGACCAACGGGCGCAAGCCTTTGTGAATCAAGCTCTAGAGGAAGGGATCCACCTCTGGCCAGAACCCCTCCTCCAGCTCAGCCCTAGTTATGTATCTGGTCCAACCGTTGACGAGTTGGCCGAGGCGGGGCGCATTGCCCAAGAAACAGCCCGCATTTTCCGCTTTGAGGATGGCAGACCCTTCCGCCTCTACCGCCACCAGGAGGAAGCTGTTGCCAAGGCCCTAGCAGGCAAGAGTTTTGTCGTTACCAGCGGCACCGGCTCTGGCAAAAGCCTTTGCTACTTCTTGCCCATCATTGACAACTGGATTCGCCAGGGGGGATCCCTGGGCCAGGTGACGGCCCTGGTGGTCTATCCCATGAACGCCCTGGTTAACTCCCAATACCAGTCTTTACAAACTCTGCGCGAGCGCTACGAGCGCGCCTACCATCGCCCTTTTCCGCTGCGCTTTGCCAAGTACACCGGGGAAACTGCAGAAAGCGACCGGGAAGATCTGCGCCGGGATCCGCCCCAAATTCTGCTTACTAACTACGTGATGGCGGAGCTGCTTTTGGTGCGCCCCGAAGATCAGCGCTTTTTAAGTTCCAACGGGCTGCGCTTTCTGGTCTTTGACGAGCTGCACACCTACCGAGGCCGGCAGGGGGCCGATGTGGCCATGCTGGTTCGCCGCCTAAAAGGACGCTGTGGGGCCAAGAACTTGGTGCATATTGGCACCAGCGCCACCATGATCTCCCGACCAGAAGCCGACGCCCAGGAGCGCCGCCAGACTGTAGCCGCCTTTGCCAGCCGCTTTTTCGGCCATCCCTTTGGGCCGGAGCACGTCATTGAGGAAACCCTGGCCCCCCTCACCGAGGGCGGCCCACCCACGGTGGCAGAGCTGAAGAGCGCCCTGGACTTGCCTTGGCCTACAAACCAGGCCGATCTGCGCCGCCATCCCCTGATGCGCTGGCTAGAGTATGAGCTGGGCCTGGAGCAAAGTCCCGATGGCAGCTTCAGGCGCCGCGTGCCCAGGAAGCTTTCCAAGGTAGCCGCCCAACTGGCAGAGCTGACCAGCACTACCCCTGAGAGCTGCACCGAGTCCCTACGCCAGTTTCTGGCCCACGCCAGCAGCCTGCGGGAGGGCTCTAGCCGCGGCCCGGCCTTGAAGTTGCACCAGTTTATCTCCCAGGGCCGCACCCTCTATGCCACCCTGGAGAGTCGGGACAAGCGGCAGTTTTCCCTGGAAGGACAAGTGCAAGCAGGGGAAGGAAAGCTGTTTTTCCCCGTCAAGTTCTGCCGCCACTGTGGCCAGGACTACTACCACGTCCTCAGGTCAAAGACTCACTTCCTGCCCTATCCTCTGGGGGAAGAGGTTGAGGAAGGCGAAGACCAGCAGGCCGGCTACCTCAGCTTGGATCCTCTTGACAACGAGTGGTCGCTGGAGCAGATCCCCGAAGACTGGTACACCCCTGAGGGCAGACTCAGGTCCAACTGGGGAAAGCGCGTCCCCCAAGCCGTCTGGGTGCGCCCGGATGGCTCCTTTTCCGAGTACCCCCAGGCGGAGGCGCAGAAGATGTGGTGGCAGCCCCAGCCCTTTTCTCTTTGCCTAGCTTGCGGCGAGTACTACAGTGAGCGGGAGCGGGAGTTCGCCAAGCTGGCTTCCCTCTCCAGCGAAGGCCGCTCCAGCGCCACCACCATTCTGGCCACTTCTCTGCTGCGCCATGCCGAGCAAACCCAGGCCGCTTGCAGCAAGCTGCTGACTTTTACCGACAACCGCCAGGACGCCTCCCTGCAGGCCGGCCACTTCAACGATTTTGTGCATGTGGCCCTTCTGCGGGCCTCGCTCTATGCTGCCCTCCTCAAGAAAAAAGAGCTGGGCTTTGACGAGGTGGCCCAGGAAGTGGTGCGGGCTTCTGGCCTGGAGCTTGCCGACATTGCCCAAAACCCGGCTTTGGATCCCGACTCGCCCAGTGCCGAGGAAGTGTGGCAGACCTTTAGCGAGCTAACCGAATACCGGCTCTATGAAGATCTGCGGCGCGGCTGGCGGGTTACCCACCCCAACTTGGAACAGGTGGGCCTGCTGAAAATCGAGTACCGCGGCCTCGGGGAGCTCTGCCAAAATTCAGCCCTGGCTTCCCTTCACCCCTGGTTTGCCCAAGCCAGCCCTGACGAGCAAGAGCAACTGCTGCGGGCTCTGTTGGATCAGTTTCGGCGCCAATTGGCCATCGATGTGCCCGTGCTCAAGGCAGAGCCCCAGAGAAGGCTGCGCCGGCGCGCCCAGCAATATCTCAATGAGTTTTGGGGCCTGGAAGAGCATGAGGAGTTGCGGACGGCTCGCTTCTTTGTGCGCCAGAACCCTTCCCGGGAAAACGGGCAAATGCTCAGCCTGGGCCCCCGCAGCACCATTGGTCGCTTCCTCCGCAGGCGCCTTGATCTGAACCAAGAAGCCTACGACAGGTTTTTAGAGTCCCTGCTTTCTCTCCTAGTTAGCTACGACCTGCTGCGGCGCCACTCGGAGAATGGCCAGGAAGCCTACCAGCTCAACGCTGGCTGTCTGCGCTGGTGCCTGGGCGATGGCTCGCCGCCGCCAGATCCTCTGTATTCCCGCCGGGCCGAGCAGAGCGGCTACTCCTCTGCCCGCCGCCCCGTTAATCTCTTTTTCCAGCGCCTCTACCAGGCCGGGGCAGCAGGGCTGGGATCCCTGGAGGCTAGGGAGCACACTGCCCAAGTGGTTCGGCCAGGAGAGCGGGAGCAGCGAGAAAGGCGCTTTCGCGGGGAGGATCAAGCTCGACGCCTTCCCTATTTGGTGTGCTCGCCAACCCTGGAGTTGGGGGTCGATATTGCCGATTTGGATCTGGTACATCTGCGCAACGTCCCTCCAACGCCGGCCAACTACGCTCAGCGCAGTGGACGCGCAGGCCGCCAGGGGCAACCGGGGCTAATCGTAACGTATTGCAGTGCTTTCAACAGCCACGACCAGTACTACTTCCGCCGCCGCGCCGAGATGGTGGCCGGTCGAGTGCGCCCTCCCCGCCTGGATCTAGCCAACGAATCGCTGCTGCGCGCTCACATCCACGCCGTTTGGTTGGCTCAGGTGCGCCTGCCCCTAGGCAATTCCATTGAAACCGTCATCGACGCGGATCGGGAAGAGCTGCCCCTCAGGGAGACAGTGGCCCAGCAAATCCAACTTGAGGAGTCTGCCCGCCAACAAGTGAAGGAGCAGGTGCAGAAGCTGCTGGCCGCCGATCGCCAACTCCTAGATAAAAGCGGCTGGTTTAGCGAGCGCTGGCTTCAGCAGGTCATTGAAGAGGCACCCCAGGCTTTTGACCGAGCTTTCGATCGCTGGCGAGAGCTCTATCGGGCTGCCACGCAGCAGTTGGAAGCCGCTAACCGCCAGCTCCAGACGACTCGCCAAAAGAAAGACCAACAGGAAGCCGAGCGCCGCCAGCAAGAAGCCCTGCGCCAGCGCAACTTGCTGCTGCAGATTGGAACCCAGCGGGAGGAAAGCGACTTCTATCCCTACCGCTATTTGGCTAGCGAAGGCTTCTTGCCCGGCTACAACTTCCCTGCCTTGCCGGTGCGGGCCTGGGTGCCCCGCGGCAGCGAGGGCGAGTTCATCGCCCGGCCTCGCTTTTTGGCTATCCGCGAGTTTGCTCCCCACAACTTCCTCTACCATGAGGGCTGCCAGTGGGAAGCAGTGGCGTTTCAGGCTCCGCCCGGCGGCCTGGAGGAGCGCAAAAGTAGCCACAAGCTCTGTTTTAGCTGTGGGGCCTTTGCCGATCCCCACCTGGATTGCTGCCCCGTCTGCGGCACCCAGTTCGATGGGCAAAACAGCCTCTTTACCCAGCTTCTGGAAATGCCCAATGTGCGCATGCGGCGGCGGGATCGCATCACAGCTGACGAAGAGGAGCGGCGGCGGCAAGGCTACGAGCTGCAGACCTTCTTCCAGTTTGCTCCCGAAAGCTCTGGCTACCGCGTCCAAGAAGCTGATGTGCTGAGCGGACAAACTCCCCTGCTGCAGTTACGCTATGCCCCGGCGGCCACCCTGCTACGCATCAACCACGGCTGGCGGGGAAGTGGAGGGCGCGGCTTTTTGGTCAACTTTGAAAATGGGGAAGTTCCCTCGCGAGCTCAGCTTGAGCGGAACAGGGCAGGCTCGTCCAACCCAGTCCCCCTGCAGTCCATTCGCCTGGCGGTGCGCAGTACCCAAAACCTGTTGCTGGTGCGCCTGGTTCAGCCAGGGGTGGAGAATCCGCAGGCCCTGGAGACCACCCTGCGCTATGCCCTCAAGCGAGGGATCGAAGAGACCTTTGAGCTAGAAGAGACAGAGCTGGCCGCCGAGTGCATCGGCCAGGGATCCCATCAGGCCATGCTCTTCTACGAAACAGCAGAAGGGGGCGCTGGCGTCCTGCGGCGCCTGGTGGAAGAGCCCCAGGCTCTAGCGGAAGTGGCCCAAGTGGCGCTGGAGATCTGTCACTTCCAGCTTTCAGAGGCCGGGATCCAAGACCTGCGGCCCGAATGCCGAGCAGCCTGCTACGAATGCCTGCTCAGCTATGCCAACCAACGGGAAGCGCTGCAGCTTGACCGCTATCAGATCCGGGATCTTTTGGGCCTGCTGGCCAACAGCCGCACCGAGCTGCGCTCCCTGGGTCGCTCCCGCCAAGAGCACCTGGAGTGGCTGCGCCAGCTCCTGGACCCTCGCTCTGAACTGGAGCGCCGCTTTCTCGAAACGCTGGCAGCAGGAGGGTATCGGCTGCCTGAGGATGCCCAGAAAGCCATTGCCGATCCCGACTGCGTCGTTGACTTCTTCTACAGCCCCAACATCTGCATCTTCTGCGATGGCCCAGTCCACGACCAGCCTGCCCAAGCGGAACGGGATCGCCAACTGCGCTCGCAGCTGCAGGGACGGGGCTACCGCGTGCTTGTTCTGCGCTACAACCAAGATTTGCAAGAGCAGCTGGCTCGCTACCCAGAAGTATTTGGCAAGGGCAGCTAGTCCTGCTGGTGGGAAAACAGATAAGCTCCCACAAAAGCCAGGATTACCGCCAAGCCGCCCAAAACTCCCACCGTGTACCAGGGAAACTCCGCAAGCGGCTGGTAGGCGGCTGCCCGCATGCCAATGCTGGCGTAGGAAAGGGGCAGGCAATAGACCAGCACCTGCAGGTAGGTCGGCAACTGGGCGGGATCGAAAAAGGTGGCCCCTAGGAAAGACATGGGCGTAATCAAAAAGTTGGTGAGCACGCCCACACTCTCCAGGCTGGGCACCTTCAAGCCAGCAATTACCCCAATGCCGGCAAAGACGGCGCAATCCAAAAGTAGAACCAACAGCGACAAGGGGTGAAGCAGGCCCCAGGCCCCCGTACCCAGCACCCCCACCGCCAACACCCCCAAGGCCGTCAGCAGGCCGCGGGCAATGCCCGCCAGCACCTTGCCCAGATGCAAAGACAAGGGGTGCACCGGCAACAGCAGCAGCTCTTCAAAGCTCTTGGTAAATAGCCGCGATCCACAAATGGAGAAGGTGGTGCCGGCAAAGCTGATGGTCATGGCTGAAAGAGCCACCATCCCCGGCAAGATAAAGCGCAAATAAGAACCTGCCGCCGTGGATCCGGCCACCTCGGCCAAAGCTTCGGCCCGCAGGGATCCCCCCAAGCCCACCCCAAAGGCAACAATGTAGATGAGGGGAGCCACCAGCCCCGAGGCCACCACCTGCCAAACTCGCCCCCGCAGATCCAGCCAGTCGCGCCAGAAGATGGTTAAACTGTCTTCCCAGATTCGCTGATAGGGTAGGGTCAGGGCACGGCTTACCATAGGTTTTCTTCGCTGTATAAGAGGTCTTCTTGTTTTCTGCTGCCGCGGCCGTGGGGAACTGCTTGCTGCTCCCTACTAGTAACCGTAGTAGTTGGAGCGCCGCGACCGCCACCAGGCCACCGGCAGCGCCAATGCCTTGCTGAGAGTGGACACGTAAGCGCGGGTGCGAAAAACCTGGTAGTGGTTGCGCTCGATGGCGTTGAGAATCTGCCGGTAGAGCATCAAGGAAGCGGCTACCGGCCAGCGGGAGTCCGGCTGCAGGGTAGGGATCCCCCGTTCCGCTTGGGCATAGAGCTCTCTAGCCCGCCGGATCTCATAGTCCATCAAAGCCATCCAGCGCTCGTCAATAACATAGTTAAACAGGTCCCGCTCGGAGTAGTTGAAGCGGCGCAGATCTTCCAGGGGGATGTAGATCCGCCCGCGGCGGGCGTCCTCTCCCACATCCCGCAAGATGTTGGTTAGTTGCATGGCGATCCCCAGCGCCACCGCCTCCTCGCGGCCATCCCGGCCCGGCACAAACCCCATGATCTCCGAGCACATCAGCCCCACCACCCCAGCCACGCGGTAGCAGTAGACCCGCAGATCCTCCCAGGTGGCGTAGCGCCGCGTATCCAAGTCCATGCTCTGCCCCCGCAGCATCTCGCGAAACGGCTCGATGGAAAGGCGGTAGGTGCGGATGGTGTGGATCAAAGCGAGGTCCGTGGGGACTTGCGGCTCGCCTCCCTGGAAGAGCGACTCCAGATGGGATCCCCACTGCTCCAGCTTGCTGCGGGTGACCTCCACCTCTGCCTGGCTGGCTTCCAGTCCATCCAGCAACTCATCGGTTTGCCGCAGCCAAGCGTAGATGGCCCAGATGGCCCGCCGTTTGGACTGGGGCAAGAGCAGGGATCCCAAGTAAAATGTCTTGGCGTGCTTGGCCGTGATCTGGCGACAGAGGGCAAAAGATTGCTCAAGCGGACTCATCTGGCTGATCTCCAGGGGCGCAGGGCCAGGATAGAGAAGGAAGGGAAACGGCGAGGGCACATATCAACACTACGGGAAAGCGGACGCCGCGGATAGCCTAGAAGAGGTTGTGGGGAAAAGAAAGATTCGAAAGGCATAGGAGGCGGACGGCGGAGAGCTAGACCCCCGCAGCTGCCAGAGTTGAGGCCGAGACAGAAGCGCGTTGAAATGGGATCCCCTTGTTGATGGCCTCCGCCGCCCACTTGCCGGAGAGGATGGCCCCCTCCATGCTGCCCAGGAAGGGCTGTAGGGTGTAGCTGCCCGCCAAGAAGAAGTTGGGAATAGGGGTAACTTGAGTGGGGCGATACTGCTGTCTGCCAGGGGTAGCCTTGTAGACCGAGCGCGGCGTTTTCACCACCACCCACTTGCGCACGCGGGCGGGGTTGGGGCCGGTAAGGTGCTGGGGAAAGAGTTTTTTCAGTTCCTCCAGCGTGGCGGCAAAGATCTCCTCATCGCCGCGATCAATCCACTCGGCAGCCGGAGCCAGCACCAGCTCCAACATGGACCGCTCCGGATCGGCATAGGCCCGGCAGGTGTTGCTCATGTCGGCATACACGCTCAATAGCGGCGAGCGGGAAAACAAGGAGTGATCGATGTGAGTAATCTTGCGGTCAAACCAGATCTGCAGGCTAATTACTGGCACCCCCTCCAGTTCACGCAGCTTTTGAAAAAAGGGGATCCCCCACCACTGCGCCGGCAGCAGCTCCTTGAGCGCGTCCACCGAAAGGGCCGAGACATAGGCATCGGCAGTCACCTCCACCGGCCCAGAGGGGGTGGCTAAGCAAAACCCGGCCACGCTGTTATCGAGGTTGAGACGAATGTCCTGCAACGCCGCCTTCAAATGCACTTCCCCCCCACGGGCGACAATGTAGTCCACCATCGGCTGGCAGAGCCGCTCTGGGGGAGCGCCGTCTAGGTAGGCAATTTTGGAGCCATCCTTCTGCTGCAAAAAGCGGTTCAGGGCGGTCAGGGGCACCATGGCCGAGATCTCATCCGGGTTGATGAAGGCCAGGGCCTTGGAGACGGCAATGAAAATATCGGTGTTGACCCGCTCGTCAATACCCTGCCGCCGCAGCCATTCCAAGAGGCTATAGCGATCCATCTGCTCCACATAGCGCTGGCCGCGAATCATGGCCGGCACCAGCCCCAGGGCAAACTTCACCTTTTCCCCCCAGGTGAGCATGTCGTTGTTGCGCAAGATGCCGACAATGGCGTTGAAAGGAGCGGGAATATCCGGCAGGTCAAAGCGGGAATAGGTGCCCGGCTTGTCCGGCTGGTTGAAAATCAAGCTGTGTTCCTTCCACTGCAGGCGATCGGAGATGCCCAGCTCCCGGAACAGCTGCAACGTGTTGGGGTAGGCGCCAAAAAAGTTGTGCAGCCCCGTCTCGATCCAGTCGCCGTCGGCATCTTTCCAGGCAGCCACCAGGCCACCCAAAACATCCCGCCGCTCAAAGAGGAGCGGTTGATGCCCGGCATCGCAGAGATACTTGGCACAGGCCAGCCCGGCCAGCCCGCCACCAGCAATGGCAACACGCATGAGGGTAACGACAAAGCAACATTTTTATTCTATTTGCAAACCGTTACAATCGCTGAGGCCAAGGGTCAGACGGAAGGCCAACCCGGCACCAGCAGCAGGACAAGGGGATCCCGAAGCCCATCTGTCTCACTGCCGGGATCCCAATCGCTGGTAGGATACATACGGAAGAAAAAATAAAGACTTTCTGCAGTCCGGGGGAAAACAACGATGGCCAAACAAACACTGGGATCCCTGCTGTCATCCGGCTTTGATCTGGCCGGCAAGCGCGTGCTGGTGCGAGCCGATTTCAATGTCCCCTTGGACGCCCAGGGCAACATTACCGATGACACCCGCATTCGGGCTGCTCTGCCCACCGTCCAGGCCCTCACCCAGGCAGGCGCCAAAGTGATCCTCACCAGCCACCTGGGCCGCCCCGTCAAGAAGGACAAAGAGACAGGCGCGGTTAAGGTCGCCCGCGAGGGCAATAGCCTGGCCCCCGTAGCCACCCGTCTTTCTCAATTGCTGGGCCAGCCGGTTGCCTTTGCCCCCGACTGCATCGGCCCTGAGGCCGAGGCGGTAGTGAACCGCCTGGAAAACGGCCAGGTGGCCCTGCTGGAAAACGTCCGCTTCTACCCAGAAGAGGAGGACAACGACCCGGAATTTGCCCGCAAGCTGGCCTCACTGGCCGACCTGTTTGTCAACGACGCCTTTGGCAGCGCCCACCGCGCCCACGCCTCCACTGCCGGCGTCACCGCCTACCTCCAGCCTGCTGTGGCCGGCTACCTGGTGGAAAAGGAGCTGCAGTTTCTTTCGGGCGCCATCGAGAATCCGCGGCGCCCCTTGGCGGCCATCATCGGCGGCTCCAAAGTGTCCAGCAAAATCGGCGTCATCGAGAGGCTGCTGGAGAAGGTGGATAAGCTCCTCCTCGGCGGCGGCATGATCTTTACCTTTTACCAAGCCCAAGGGATCCAAACCGGCAAGTCTTTGGTGGAAACCGACAAGCTGGATCTGGCCCGCTCCCTGATGGAAAAAGCCAAAGAGCGGGGGGTGGAGCTGCTGCTGCCGGTGGATGTGGTGGTAGCCGATAGGTTTGACAAAGATGCCCAGGCCCAGACCGTTTCCATCCACGCCATCCCCGAGGATTGGATGGGCTTGGACATCGGCCCGGAATCGATCAAAGCCTTCCAGGCTGCCCTGCAGGGGTGCCAAACCGTGGTCTGGAATGGGCCGATGGGCGTGTTCGAATTCGACCGCTTTGCCCTGGGCACAGAAGCCATCGCCCGCACCCTGGCCGATCTCACTCAAGCGGGAGCCACCACCATCATCGGCGGCGGCGACTCGGTGGCTGCCGTGGAAAAAGTGGGCCTGGCCGACAAAATGACCCATATCTCCACCGGTGGCGGAGCCAGCCTGGAGCTATTGGAAGGGAAGGTGCTGCCCGGCATTGCCGCTCTCACAGAAGCGTAGGTTCCTCCTTCGGGTCGCAGCCCCTCCAATCCAAAAACCAAGCCAAAAAGTAGGGGCTGGATTCAGCCCCTCCTAACTTTAGTCGGTGTAGATCGCTGCAGCGATGGCGAGACAGGATCCGGCTTAGTGCACCACCACTTTAACGTTGGCGTTGTTCAGGCCAGGACGCTTCACCTCGGCCAAGGTCTTGTTGACGGCGTACTTCTGGTTGATGGAGTTGATCAACTCGGTCTGGTTGTGCTTCTTGGCCACGCCCCACAAATCGGCAATCAGGTCGTAGGAACCGTCGGGATTCTTCGACCAGCCCAGATCGTAGTCGCCTTCCAACTGAGCCACGATGTCAGCGCGAACACGCTGGCCGTTGTAGCCACGCACGTCGGCGTTCAGCTTAACGGTGTAGCCGAGATCGCGCAGAGAGTTGATCAGGACTTGACCGTCAGTGATTTTGGTACGCAGGGTGCTAAAATGAGACATGGTGTTTCTCTCCTGTGTGTAGGGGTTGGAACATCGACACAAACAATGGGCACTGTTCTTTGGGGAAGGTTTGGGCCCTGCCGTCCCTGCTTCTGTCAAGGTAGCTTTGGATCCTCACCTCCTCCTAGAACTCCAGCCGCTGGTACTCGGCTACAGAGGCCGCTGCAGGCCGAGCCCGCTGCTGGGCCCATTCCCTCAACGCTACCACTTGCTCCGTCATGGTGCGAGATAGCGGTTGAGTTGCTTTCGTTGCTGCCAGAATGTCCAGCTGGGTAAACTCACGGTTCTGGGCAAACGCTTCGTACATGGCAGCAATCAAAACTTGTTCGATCTCTGCGCCGGAGAAGCCTTCACAGGCGGCAGCTAGCTGGCGCAGGTCAAAGCGGCTGATATCGCGCCGCCGCTTCTGCAGGTGGATCCGAAAGATCTCGATGCGCTCGTTGATGTTGGGCAAGTCCACGAAGAAGATTTCGTCAAAACGGCCCTTGCGCAAGAATTCGCCCGGCAGACGGTCCACACGGTTGGCGGTGGCCATGACAAAGACCGGCGAGCGCTTCTCCTGCATCCAGGTTAGGAAAGAGCCAAAGATGCGGCTGGAGGTGCCCCCGTCAGAATCGCTGGAGCCTGCTGATCCAGCAAAGGCTTTGTCCAGCTCGTCGATGAAAAGGATGGCAGGGGCGAGAGATTCAGCAGTTCGCAGGGCACTGCGCAGATTCGCTTCCGATTTGCCCACCATGGAGCCATCATAAACGCGGCCCATGTCCAGACGCAGCAGGGGCAGGCCCCAGAGACGGGCAGTGGTCTTGGCGATCAGCGACTTACCGCAGCCAGGCACGCCCAGGATCAGCATACCCTTGGGTTGAGGCAGTCCATAGGCGCGGGCCCGCTCAGTGAAGGCCTCAGAACGTTGCAGCAGCCAGCGCTTCAGCTCTTCCAGACCGCCAACGGCGTCGATGGTCTCGTCCTCTTCGATAAACTCGAGAATGCCGTTGCGCCGGATCAGCTGCTTCTTCTCAGAGAGGATGATGTCTACTTCTGCCTCGGTGAGGCGACCATGCATCACCACAGCCTTGCGGTAGACTTTTTCTGCCTCGTCCTGCGTTAGGCCCAGGGCCGCCTTGAGCAACTTTTCGCGGGTATCAGGAGCCAAAGGCAGGGAGCGCGGGATCTGCTCCAGCTGGCGGTTGAGGGCGCGCTCCAATGTGGCCATGTCCGGCAGGGGGAAGTCCACTACGCAAATGTCTTTCTCCAGCTCGACCGGGATCACCTGCACCGGCGACATGAGCAGGATGGTTTTGTGGGATCCCTTCAGGCTGGCAATAGCATCCCGCAGCCAGCGCTTCACCTCGGTGTTGTCCAAGAAGTCATGTAGGTCTTTGAAGACGCAGATGGCGGGATCCTTTTGCTCCATTACCCACTGGATGGCGGGCTGGGGGGATTGGGTGTTGTGCTGGGTGAGGCTGCGGGGGTTGCCGTATTCGACGATGCCGTGGGTAACTGTCCAAATGAATAGGCGACGCTGAGGCTTAAGGGTGCGGGCAATTGCTGCCAGAGCCGCTTCTGCCCGTTCCTCCTCTGGAGTCAGCAGGTACAGCAGTGGGTATTGAGCTTGAATGAGGATGCTTAGCTCTTGCATGGGAAACACCAACTGCAGAGGGGAAATTTCAGGAGCCGCCAGAACGGTTGAAAAATGGGGTTCGAGTTGCCTAGGTATTGGATTGCACTTGGGAGTACGCCCTTGTTGGATGGATTTTGAGAGGATTTTAGAAGCCTTCTGTGTTGCTGTCTGCTCCTATCAGCTCAAGTTCCTGAAGGGGGCCCGCTTGGGAGCGTTCTAGCAGGGTACCAGAGCATCCTGCCGTTGCTCTTCCGAGCCAGCAGCCGATCCCCAGTATTCTGGCTCCACCTCTTCAAGGATGGCTTCGGCAGCCGATGTCTGGTGCAGGGAAACCACCTCTCCATCGCGGATAACAAATGGGTGACTACACTTGGGACATTGATGGACACGATAGGCGCTACCTTGTACCCCTTCAATGACCTCTGGGTGAAGCAGATAGAAGGTAATGGCCTTCTCTGCCACTGCCGACATCGGCTCCCGCTCCACGGCAGCCCGAATCTTCAGATTCCGGTGCAGCTCAGGTGAGAGATACAGGGTCACCTTCTGCTTGGACTCTGTGCCTTCCACTACCTCTGGCCGATGATTCATGGCTAACCGCTTTCTTTGAATTGCTTGCCAAACTTGGGGCCTATCATAGCCAGTCTGCCGGCTTGACGGCAAGTTTTTAACAATCTGTAACAAACAATTTTCTTGATGGCCCTCTGTGGATACCTGTGGCTGGGGGAGTAGGCTAGGTGGAAGACAAGGAGCGGAATGTCCAATCCCTATGGAACGCTTGATCAACACCCTCAGCAAAAATTTCTCTAGCTGGGGCCGCCGTGCCCTGGTGCAGGCCGGCGATGGTTTGGCCAGCTTGAGAGACACTGCCGTGGATAACGGCAATCTGTTACTCTGCAAGGCTCGCATCGCGTTCGCGGATGCCAGCTTCACCACCCTAAAGGCAATTCGGTCTCGCTTTGGCGCCAGTCGCTGACGGTTGGGCAGAAGCACCCTGCTAGCCGCCCAGATCTTGCAGCCGATAGAGGCTGGCATAGAGCCCGCTGAGGGCCATGAGCTCGGCATGGGATCCCTGCTCTTTGAGTTCCCCCCGCTGCAGAACCAAGATGCGATCCACATCGCGGATGGTGGAAAGGCGGTGGGCGATGATCAGGGCGGTGCGATCCCGCAGCAGGGTGTCTAGAGCGGATTGCAGGAGGGCTTCGGTGCCCACATCCAGGCTGGCGGTGGCTTCGTCCAAAACCAAGATTTTGGGATCCCGCCACATGGCCCGCACAAAGCTGATAAGCTGTTTCTGGCCGCTGGAGAGGTTGCTGCCCCGCTCTCGCACAGGGGTGGCGTAGCCTTGGGGCAAATTGCGGAGGAAGTCATGCAGGTTGAGTTGGCGGGCGACCTGCTCCACTGCCGCTAGATCTGCCTTCTCTCCTAGGGTGATGTTTTGCTGGATATCCCCGGAAAACAAAAATCCATCCTGCAGGATTACCCCTAGGTGGCGGTGCAGCTCAGCCTGGGGGAGATCCCGAATATCAACGCCGTCAATGCGAATAGATCCCTGGGTTACGTCGTAGAGGCGGCAGAGCAAGCGGATGATGGAGCTTTTCCCGGCTCCCGTGGGCCCCACCAGGGCCACTTTTTCTCCGGGGCGGATGGTGAAGGTGAGGTCTTTCAGCACCCACTCCCCGGGGTTGTAGGCAAACCAGACGTGCTCGAACTGCACCTCTCCTCTGGCATTGGGGGGCAAGTGGCGGGGCTGAGCGGGATCCCGGATGGCGACCGGCAGGCTGAGGATGGCGTCGATGCGCTCGACGGCGGTGAACCCCGCCTGCAGGGCGGTGAACTTTTCCGCCAACTGCCGCAGCGGGTTGAAAAACCGTTGCGAAAAGAGAATAAAGGCGTAGAGGCTACCGAAGGTGAGGGGTTCCCTGGGCAGGGGCAGGGATCCCGTCCATCCCCCTCCAAGTGAGCCCCTACCGGCTGACATCACCTGCTGCCCGCCCACCCAGAGCAAAGCCGCCACGGCCAGCCAAGACACCCACTCCAAAACGGCAGAAAGGGCAGAATCATAAAGGATGGTTTGATCCACTTCCCGGATGTAGCGGCGGTTCATGGTTTGAAAAATCTCGCTATTGAGCCGCTCCCGCCGAAACAGTTGCACCACGGTAATGCCCAAGATGTTCTCCTGGATCCAGGAGTTCAGCTTGGAGAGTTCTTCGCGCACGCGAAAGTTGGCATCCCGAAAGCGGCGCTGCAACTCGAGGACAACGGCGCTGATGGGCAGGACGATGAGGATTAGCAGCAAGCCCAGATCCCAGCGTTGGCTGAGCATGACCACCGCGATCACCCCCAGGGTAAACAGGTCGCTGACGATGCCGACGGCACCGGTGGAAAAGACATCTCCCAGGGCTTCCACGTCGCTGGTGATGCGGGTGATCAGCTTACCCACCGGGGTGCGGTCGAAAAACTGAGCCGGCAAGGCCAGAATGTGGGCGAAGAGATCGTCGCGGATGTCGCGGGTCATCAACTGCCCCAGCTTTTGGCTGACATACCCTTCCAGGGCTTGGAAGAGCCAGCGAACCAGTACCGTTAGGATCAACAGCCCCACATAGGGCCAAAGGTCGGAGAGGATCCCGGCCTCACCCTGTTCCAGAGCCTGGGCAATGGGGCCATCCAGAGCCCGCTGCAGAATCAAGGGCTGCACCGCATCCGCCAGCGCCAAGGGAGGCAGAAAGGCCAAGGCGGCCAACAGTAGCTTCAGGTGCCGACGGGCGTAGGGCCAGAGGAGCTGCAGCAGCCGCCAATCGCTTTCTCGCCGCGGGCGGGGATCCCTACTTAAATCGGTATCGGGGGGAGAGGCGGCAAGGCTCACAGGCTTACACCCGAGAACAACAAAGACAACTCATAGAGAGCACTGATCTACTCTAAGCGCTCTCCCTGAGGGAGAGGGAGTTTGGGATCCGCAAGGGTTTCCTCGCCATTGGGAATGGCTATAGCTGCACCCCTAATGGCTCTGGGACGGACGGAAAACTGGCCGCTTCAG
>NZ_JANSHQ010000184.1:0-834 GCF_047461715.1 Synechococcus sp. R8-2
CCGCACCGCTGACGCGACCCCGCATAGCCAACGCTTGATCCAAGGCTACCCCGGCCAAGAGAGCCAGCCAAGGGTAAAGCTGCACGGTGTAGTAGGGGGTTTTGGTGGGATAAAGCTGCAACAACAACAGCAGCAGCAGGGGGAAAGACCAGATTAGCAGCGTGGATCCCGGCTGCTGGCGCACCAGGAGAAAGCCACCCACCAAAGCCAAAACCGTCCACGGGAAGCCATGAACGGGAATGTGCCAAAGGTAGTACCAGCCGGTGGCATCCGCATGGAAGGGCTCTTGCCCCAGATCCCACACCTTCCCCACCAGGGTGGTCAGCACCTGTGGGCCATACACCTGCATGGCTGGACCTAGCCAGAGGCCAAAAATCCCCAAGCCCAGCCCAAGCGCCAGCCAAAATGGGGCGGATCCCATCCAGCGGCGCCGTTGCTGCACGAGATAGGGGATCAAAGCCGCCCCCGGCAGCAGGATCATGGCACTTTTCATCAACAGGCCCAGCCCAAAGGCTACCCCGGTCAGCCAAAACCAAACCTTGTGGCCGTGGATGCCGTTGATCAACCCCAGGATCCCCAGCAGCTCCAGAAAGGTGAGAGGTACATCCTGCCCCACCAGCCGCCCCTGCTGCACCCAGAGGTAGCACAGGGGCAAAACCGCCATCCCCAAAAAGGCCGCCCGCATCGGCAAAAAAAACCACCCAATCCAACCCACCAGGGGAATGGACAGCAAAGCAGCGAGGATCCCTGGCAGCCGCGCTGCCCACTCGTTTACCCCGTACAGGGCAAAACTGAGGGCCACGCTCCAGGTGAGCAGAGGGGGTTTCTCGAAAA
>NZ_JANSHQ010000185.1:0-1204 GCF_047461715.1 Synechococcus sp. R8-2
ACTAGTACTTGACCACACTGATTACTGATGATAAAAGCGACGAAACGTGAGCCGGGCATTGGCCGTGGTGAACCGCCATTGCACGGTAGCCCGGACTTCACTACGGGCTTTTGCCCATGCGTCTACCGCTCGGCGTACGCTCTCTCTATCCGGCAGACGCCGATCCAGACATTGGCGAGCCAGGATGGAGAACTCGATCGCTGTCATGTTCAGCCAACTGCCATGCTTCGGCGTAGAGTGAAACGCCAACTTCCGTGTCAGCCGTCGGGCTTCCTCTGGTGGAAAAGTCTGGTACAGCACCGCTGGGGTATGGGTGTTCAGGTTGTCCAGCACCACTCGAATCTCCTCTGCCTCCGGGAAGACTGCATCCACCAGCCATTTCATTTGGCGGGCGAAGTCCTCCTTCGTCCGCCGCTCCGTCACGTGGACTTCCCGCCAGCCCGTCAGGGGGTGAACGATCAAAAACAGGTTGCAGCATCCTTGCCGCTCATATGCGTCGTCCACCCGCTGCGGACGCCCCGGCTCCATCGGCAGGGGCGCCTGGACATCCGCCACCAACTGATACGGCCGTTCGTCAAAGCAGACGACCGGTCGTCGTGGGTCGTAAGGTTCGGCGTACAGGTCTAGCACATCTTCCATGCGCCAGAGGAAGTCCGCAGTAATCTGTCCAATGCACCACTGCTGCTTCTGCCAGGGCTTAAGGTTGTTTTTTTTAACACCCGCCGCACCGTTTCGTCGGAGATGGATTCCACCATCTTCCGTTCCACCAGCCGGTCGGCCAAGAGCTGCATCGTCCAGCGCTCCCGGCCCTCCGGCGGCGCGCTGCAGGCCAGGGCGATCAGGAACGCCTCCTGTTTGCTGTCCAGTTTCGGCTGGGCGCCAGGCCGGGGGCGCTCCTGCACAGCGGCTTCCAGCCCCTCCTCTACGAACCGTTTTCGGATGTTCCGCACCGTCTGCGGATTCACCTTGAGCACCTCGGCTATCGATTGATCGGTCGCGCCCTCTGCTGAAAGGAGCAGAATCCGGGCCCGAGTAACCATCCGGGCTTTCACTTCCCCCTTCTTCAGGAGATCAAGCAGGGACAAGCGCTCCTTTTCGGTCAGCGTCACCACGTATGCTTTGGGTCTGGGCATGGCTCCTTCCCTCCACGAGAGGAGTGTGGAAGAAAGAATACCCTATGAGACCAGTGTGGTCAAGTACTAGG
>NZ_JANSHQ010000186.1:0-713 GCF_047461715.1 Synechococcus sp. R8-2
CAACCCAACAGGGCCACCGCCAGTACCAGGCCCAGCCACGCTACCCCCTTCAGCCCTTTCCAACCCCTGATCCCGTTCATTGCTTTCCCCTTCTGTGGTTCAATCCCAGCCTACTCCCACCGCTCCTCAGCCTGATCCGACAAAAGCCCCAGCCACCAGTTCCCTAACCTCACCCAGCCGGTGCGTTCTTGCCCCCACGGATCCCGTATCCGCACACGGAATACCCGTTGATACTTGGAAGTGCTCCCGGAAAAAGGCCCCAGCCGCCAGTACCGTGCCTCCTGGCTCAACAGGGAGTAGCCCTGCTTTGCCGCCCACCGCTGCAGCAATTCTTGGCTGCGTCTTTGTTCCCAGACAAAAATTCCCATGAAAAGGGCAACAGCAACCGCTACCCATACTAGGGTCAATGCCAGCTCAGACATGGGGGTAGACAGCAAGGCTACTGCCCATCCTATGGGAGTTGCTCCAATGCTGGGATCCCCGGCTGCAAAAGTTAACCTTCGCCGCTTACCCGCTCTTAGACCCTAGATAGAGGGATCCCTGCTTCAACCCATCAGACCGTATGATTGAGGCAGGGTGGTCAAAACTCAATCGGTTCTCAAGTCGTTAAGGTCTCTTTACAGAATGGCCGAATCGAAACTGCGACAACTGCTGCGCGATCTGGATGTTGAGCTGCAAAAAACCCCTGGCTTGGATGAAAAGCAGCGACAGCA
>NZ_JANSHQ010000187.1:0-3039 GCF_047461715.1 Synechococcus sp. R8-2
GGGGATCCCTTGACTCGGTTCCAGCAAGCTTAGGTAACTTTTCTCAGCCTACCTAAACCCTAAGACCAGTATCGAACCGGTTTTGCCGGATTTTGCTGAAGAGTTATTACGTTTTCACGGGTTGGGGCTTGATAGATTTCGTAACTTTCCCAAAAAGGCAAGGGCGACCTTCACCAGGGGAAAGCCGCCCCGATCTGCGAGGATTTAGATAGGGATCCCTTAGCGCAGCTGCAGTCCGCGGGGCTGCTGGCCATCTTTCATGTGGATGGTATCCACAAAGCGCACCGTGCGGGATTGGCTGGAGATCACCAAGGTCTCGGTGCGGGCCCCGCCCCCAAAGAAACGTACCCCGCGCATCAAGTCGCCATCCGTGATCCCGGTGGCAGCAAAGAGCACTTCCTTGCCCCTGGCCAGCTCTTCACACTCCCACACCTTGTCGGGATCCTCAATGCCTTTTTCTTTGAGTTCCCGTCGCGTTTCCTCCACAGGCGGCAGGTAAGTGCCCGCCTGAACTACTTCGGGATCGTAGATCAGCCGACCTTGGAAGTGGGCGCCCAAGCACCGCAGAGCAGCTGCCGAGATCACTCCCTCAGGAGCAGCCCCGATCCCCATCAGGGCATGAATGCCGGTGCCATTGAAGCCTGCCGAGAGAGCCGCCGAGATGTCGCCATCGGTAATCAGCTTCACCCGCGCCCCCGCCTCTCGAATTTGGCGAATCAGATCGAGGTGGCGCTTGCGATCCATGACCACCACCGTCAGATCCGACACCTCCCGATCCAGGCTTTCGGCGATGATCTTGAGATTTTTCTCTGGCGGATAGTCGATGTGCACCTTGCCCTTGGCCTGGGGCGGAGCCGCCAGCTTTTGCATGTAGATGTCCGGGGCGTGGAGAAGGCCGCCTTTCTCGGAGATGGCCAGCACCGCCATAGAGCCGTTTTGGCCTTTGGCCACCAGGTTGGTGCCCTCGCAGGGATCCACAGCGATGTCAATCTCCACCAGCTCTTCCACACGGCAGAACTGCTCAGCATCCGGGCGGGTACAGATGCCCACCTCTTCGCCGATGTAGAGCATTGGGGCCTCATCGCGGGTTCCTTCCCCAATCACAATTCGACCGCGCATGGGGATCTGGTTGAGTTTTTCCCGCATGGCCTCTACAGCCACCTGGTCGGCGGTCTTGTTGTCCCCTTTGCCCATCCAGCGGGCGGCGGCAATGGCAGCCTGCTCCACAACTTCGATGATCTCTAGCCCCAACTTGTTGTCCACGGTGTGCCCCCTTGCTGATCTCAGAATGGTGAAGGCCAACTTAAGGATATCTTCAGACTCTTCCTCTCAGTTTACCAGGGCAGGCTTCTCCTCGAGATCCGATTCTCTCAACCCCTATAAGCTGAGAGAACAAATCCCCCAAAGCTAGACAGAAAGAGCGATCCCCGTCTTGGCGGCTCGCTATTGCCGCTTGGGGATCAGGGATGGTAGCCTATTTTAAGGGCAATAAGTTTTTCTTAACACCATTAAAAAAACGCAATGAAAAGATACGCTTTTGTCAACCGTTCCGGACAGGTTCAGGTGATCCGCACGATCCCCGGCCACTGGGAGCGCACCCTCTTTCCCGGCCAGCAGGCGATTTTTGAGGCGGAGCCGGACGACTATCTGGAAGTCTACAGTTGCTGCTGCTCCACCGCCATCCTGGAAGAGCGCCGCCTCTGTCGCTATCTGGTGGATTCTTCCTCGCCTGAGGTTGACCTCTACCTGTGGTCATCTTCGCAACGGGGAACTCTGGCGGATGCGTTGAATGGTTGACAGGCTCTAGCGGCTGGCTGCCCCATAGGGGCAAGAGGACTGGGTTTGCCCAGGATAACTAGATTGGGGATCGCTTCTCCTGAGGCCGATCCCCGGATTTTTCAGAGGGCGGATGCGGATCTGGAGAAGGGACATCGGGGGGACGGGTCAGGCAACTGCCCCGCGCAGCATTGCGAAAGGTATCGATGCGCTCCACGCAATTTTGATGGCCGCAATAGGGGCAATACAGGCGATCCCCAGGTTGGGGCTCCACATCGGCCTGGCTCCACCACCGCCGACAGCGGTCACAACAAAAGTGATAGAGGAACTCCAGCGCCACTCTCATGGGATCCCTTGCAGAGCTGAGCCGATCAGCATGGAAAAATGGGCATTATCCGGATCCCGGCAGTTGGGATCCGTCGCTATCTATCGAGTTAAGGCAGAGTCATTATGAGTATGGTATGTTAGGTTTGGTTTACATTTGCACTTTACCGCAAGGAGCGTTGATTTATGTCTCAGGAAGGATGCCTGCGAGTGGGGCAGCCCGCTCCCGATTTTTCCGCCACCGCCGTCTATGACATGGAATTCAAGACGGTGAAGCTCTCCGACTACCGGGGTAAGAAGTATGTGGTGCTGTTCTTCTACCCCTTGGACTTCACCTTTGTCTGCCCAACGGAGATCACGGCCTTTAGCGACCGCTATGACGACTTTGCCAAGCTGGATACCGAGATCCTGGGTGTTTCAGTGGATAGCGAATACTCTCACCTGGCCTGGATTCAAACCGACCGCAAGGCTGGAGGGGTGGGTGAGCTGAGGTATCCTCTGGTCTCTGACCTGAAAAAGGAGATCAGCGCTGCCTACAATGTCCTGGATCCGGAAGCGGGTGTGGCGCTGCGCGGCCTGTTCATCATCGACAAAGAAGGGATCATCCAGCACGCCACCATTAACAACCTGGCCTTTGGCCGCAGTGTGGATGAAACCTTGCGCACCCTGCAAGCTATCCAATACGTGCAATCTCACCCAGATGAAGTTTGCCCGGCCAACTGGCAGCCCGGCCAGAAAACCATGCACCCCGACCCAGTGAAATCCAAGGAGTTCTTCGCGGCGATTGCCAAGTAGGTTGGCCCAGATCCTGCCTCAGGGATCCCGGGCTTTTTCGGGTATGGCTCCAGCCCCGGGTGGGCTGGGGCTTTTCTTCGCCAGGGGCAGCCCGACTCTTCCCAAAAGGGACAAGCAACAGCAGAGGGGCTGGGGGTGAGGGCC
>NZ_JANSHQ010000188.1:0-1865 GCF_047461715.1 Synechococcus sp. R8-2
TGTCGGGATCGAACCCTTGAGCCACCAACTCCGGGCCGGATTGATGCTGCTCGATGTGCCGCTGCAGGATCTTGTCCAGCAAATCGTAGGGGGGCAAGCTGTCGCTATCTTGTTGGCCGGGTCGCAATTCCGCTGAGGGGGGCTTGGTCAGAGTAGCAAGCGGGATCCGCTCCTGCTGTCGGTTGATCCAGCGAGCCAAGCGGTACACCCAGGTCTTGGGCACATCGGAAATCACCGCCAGGCCGCCGGACATATCCCCGTAAATGGTGCAGTAGCCCACTGCTAGCTCTGATTTGTTGCCTGTGGTCAGCAGCAGCCGCCCGAACTTGTTGGAAAGGGCCATGAGGAGGGTGCCGCGAATGCGAGATTGCAGGTTTTCTTCCGTGATGTCTGGGGGGAGGCCGGCAAAGGGCTCTGCCAAAAGCTGGTGGTAGCTCTCCATGATGGACTGAATCGGCAGCTTCAGGGTCGGGATCCCCAGGTTTTGCGCCAGTTGGTAGGCGTCGGTCAGGCTGCCAGGGCTGGAATAGGGAGAGGGCATGAGCACCCCCAGCACCCGCTCCGGCCCCAAGGCATCGGCAGCGATCACAGCAGTGACGGCAGAGTCGATCCCCCCCGACAGGCCCAATAGCACCTCGCGAAAGCCACATTTGCTGACGTAATCGCGGGTGCCCAAAACCAACGCCTCGTACAGCTCAGCTTCCGGCTCGGTCGGCCAGCGGGATCCCGCGGTCGGTGGATTCTGGTCTGGGTTGGGAGACTGCGTCAACTCGTCCACATCCAGGATGAGGTGATCCGGCTGAAAGGCAGCCGCTTGGGCCACAACCCGACCCCGGCGATCTAGGGCACAACTGGCCCCATCGAAGATGAGATCGTCGTTGCCCCCCACTTGATTGACGTAGAGAATGGGCAGGGCGTGCTTGCGGGCCAGGGATCCCAGCATCTCCACCCGCAACTTCTGTTTGCCTAGGCTGAAGGGGGAAGCCGAGAGGTTAATCAGCAGGTCGGCACCGCAGCGGGCCATCTCTTCCACCGGATCCCAGTGGTAGCGGCGGTGCTGCCAAAAATCGCGGTCGTTCCAAATGTCTTCACAAATGGTAAAGCCCAGGCGGCGGCCACGGTACTCGATGGGTTGGGGCTGGGATCCCGGCTCAAAATAGCGATCTTCGTCGAAGACATCGTAGGTGGGCAAGAGCGACTTCTGGAACCAATGGCGGATCTGGCCCCCCTCCAGCCAGGCAGCAGCATTGTAAAGGGGCCGACCCTCAGGCAGAGGATTGGGCTGCACGGATCCCACGACCACCGGAATGCTGGCCTGTAGCCGACTGGCCAAGTGCTGCAAAACTTGGTTCGCTCTCTCGATCAGGGCCGGGTAGAGCAACAAATCGCGAGGTGGATACCCCAGCAACGCCAGCTCCGAGGTGATGGCCAACTCTGCTCCCGCCGCCGCCACTGCCTCGACTGCCGAACGGATGCGCTCGGCATTTCCGCTTAGATCGCCGACGATGTAGTTCAGTTGCAACAGCGCTACCTTCACCCTGCCCCCCATATGGTAAATCTCACCATAAGTGGCCCAAACCGAATCGTCAACAAGATTCTGCTGCGGGCAAGCAAAGAATAAACGTGGTTTGGTGGGCAGTGCTTTCCACCTGCAAAGAGCCGCCCAAGTGGTTGGCAATGGCTTGGGCCAGAGCCAATCCCAAGCCTGTTCCCCCCTGCTGCCAGGGATCCGAGTGGGGGATGCGATAAAACTGCTCGAAAATGCGTTCTTGTTCTTCGAGGGGAATGGTGGTGCCCGTGTTGGTCAAGCGCAGCTCCCAGCGGTCGGAACCTAAAGCAACAGCCTCTAGGTCGTGTTGATCTTA
>NZ_JANSHQ010000189.1:0-581 GCF_047461715.1 Synechococcus sp. R8-2
CAGCGGGACGGAGTCCTCAGAAGGCCGTCCGGCTCCGGTACGGCAAACCGTCACCGTGGAGATGACCCCGTTACAACAACGGGTCTACTCGGAGTTGGGGCTGTCGCCGCTGTTGCTGCTTGACCAGCCGCCGCCTTGGGGCCGAGACACGGCGGTTAGGGTGGTTCTGCCGGGAACTCTAGAGGCGGAAAGTCCGCCCAGGATGGAGACTGAGGCAACTTCTCAGACAGAGGAGTTTGCACCCGAACCGGAGGCTCTGCAGGAGAAGGAGCTGCTGGACAACCTCTCTCCACCCGAACTTTCTGAACCCGAAATCCCTTCTGCTGAATCGTTCGTGCCAGCAGTGCAGAGCAGCTTGGCCGAGCCAGCCGCGGAACTGGGGATCAGCCCTGCCCAGCAATCTCCAGCAGCCTCCAGGCGACGGCGCTCCCGCAGCAGTTAGGCGCTGCTCTCAAGCCCAGGGGCAGGCATGGGAGTATGGTGGAGCGGGCAAGGCCGAGTTTGATCTGGGAGGGATCCCTTTGGCAGCAAGGGATCCTGCGAGTGGCGGGGGTGGATGAGGTGGGGCGGGGGGCCCTGGC
>NZ_JANSHQ010000190.1:0-19851 GCF_047461715.1 Synechococcus sp. R8-2
CGGCAATCAGAGGAAAATCACGTGTATAGAATAAGGGTACATGCTTGCAAAGGGCTGTGCTCAACGCCTTACAGCAATCAGAGGAAAATCACATCTGTCCATCACGAGTGCGCAAAGCATCCACTCTTCCCCGCAAGCCCAGTTCTTCGCTTTCTAGAAATAGATCCTCCCACTCCTCTCCCTCTTGCTTTTCCAGCTCTGTGTGTAACCGCCGACCGGCAAAAATAGCTGCGTTTTCCGTATAGAGCTCCTCGACCTCCTCTAGATAAAATAGTCGTGGGCAGTAGGCCAATGCGTGCAGTGCTGAAACACGAATCAAATCTGAATCTATCTGTGCGGGGAAATCGATTAGTGATGCCGGCATAATCTGATACTCCGAAATATGAAAATATAGAGTTCTTCAGCAATCTTAGAACAGCTTTCTCTTTGAGCAGAGACAAAACTCAGGCTCCACGCAAGATCTTCTCCTGGCAGGGTTAATAGGCTGTTCGGAAATAAGCCTTCGACCTAAGGTTGATAAGTCTAGAACCAACAGCTTGGAATTCTCACGGCTTAGTTTGGGCAAATTTCCGTCCAGGCTAACTCCGGCACATCATCACCTTCAAGAGTTCGGAGTGAGTATCTTCGCCAGCGAGTACCACGCGATCCCACGTGATCAACCCAATACGGCAAGGTCAGGATCCCATCCTCATCTTGAATTAGCCATCTTCCCCCTGAAGGGACTTTCTGAATTGGTCTTACCGAGTTAACTAAGTCACGACTCTCTCCTAGGCTTAGTCCCCCAGATCGGTCAATTAATTCAGGATTTTCAAAGGCTCTTTCCAAGTCATGAGCAAGGGATCCATTGACCAAAACTGCGATTTGCACATCGGTCAGCAATTGTTGGTAGTCAGGACGGGCATTGTTTGGATGTTGAATATCTTTTGTCTTAAAACGACGAAGGGTACGGATCACTGTAGAAAGCTGGGGTTGGCTCAGGAGAGCAATTGCCAGTTGGGATCCGCAATATCGATGCCGATCCCATTCTCCCAGCAGGGAAAGCAACATTCCATAAACAGTAGCCGGTGGCGGCACTGGATAAGTTTCGGCAAACTCCCTGGCCCAAGATTGACGGAAACAGGCGATAGGCACCTCAACCTGGAGCTGAATCATGCTGCCTCCTCACAAGAAATTTGCTGCCTAATCAAGCTGATAAGTTGATCAACTGTTGATTTAATGCCTGGGCTTACATGAGCACCCAACCGGTCTAGCTTCTTCCCGTCCTCAGTTTCGGCAGCGGCTCCTGCCAGCCATAGCTCTTGAGGATCTATATCCCCCACTTGCACTCGACGCACTAAGTCCGGCATGCTGATTTCTCCATCAGAGTTTTCTTCAAAACAGTAGAGCAGGCGTGGCGAAAAGTCGTGTGTCCAGCGCAGGACTATGCTATCCGGTGAAAAGTCATAGAGAAAGCGAGAGTGATTGCCGGCTACTTCCCCCAACGAAACCAGTCCGTTTAACACTTCGATTACTCGGTCTTGCCGGTGGAGCCGAGCAGGAGTCATTGCAAAGCCGTACTGATAGCGAGTAGCATGAACCTCCGTTCCGTAGAGAGAAGTGGGTCCCTTCTGGCCACTTTTCGCGTTGAAGGTTACATCTCCGCTGTAGGGTCGAGTAGAAACTGCCCGAGTTACTTCCAAAACACCTCGCCGAGCAGTGGTAGTGCCCTTTGGTAACTTCTCTCCCTTCTTCCTGGATGAGTTTTCGTCTGAGGCATCTACTTTAGCCCCTTCCGCACGCATAAAGCCTAGGACATCATCATCGATATACCGCTCGGGATCAAAGTTAGGCGCTTGCCACTCGTTGTCGTTGGTTTGATCATTCCAACGTCGGTTAACTTCGCAGCCATTCCCTGAGACCTGCCAATAGTAACGCAGGGCCCAACGGATTGCTTCAGCAGAGACGGTAGTGTGCACCTCATTTTTCCAGAGGATCTTTTGCAGGGTAGTGATGTTGCCGTCATTCTCACCGCGGTTGTTGGCAGCGGTGCCGTAGCTGGTCAAGATGTTGCCAAACAGGTGCAAAGTCATAATCTTCCTCCAAGCTAATTCTTCAAACTGAACTGTTAAGTCGTTGCTACATCAACTTTTTACTTGACTTTCTGGCTCTTGCTTTACACTTTCAGTCCTCCTCTAGCTCGGCAAGTACAATCAAGTCAACATCATCCTCGTCAAGCTCATCCTGAAGTTCTTCCTGTCGCTCCTTGCCTTTGTAGCTGGCCAACGCTAGAAGAGCTAAGTCTCGCGCTTTTTTCCATTCCTTGGGATCCATAACTAAATCCATCAAGTCATCCCAATGCTCTTGGAGTGTCGGTATTCTTCCAGCCCGCGCCCAAAAGCTAGTAATAAACTCGCGGAAGCTTTCCGCGTTTTTGCATCGAGTCAGACCAGTGCGAATACGTATATTTTCTCTGTCGAAGTTAGTAAACTCTCCCCTATCCTGGGTTTTCTGAGATAACCGACCATAGGTAAAGCGAATGGCTTCATGACAAGCCTGAACAAACCAGCGCTCTCTGTCATCCATTTCCGTTTTCATGACCATTTCGTTTAGACCTCCGCGCTCGTAACATAGCTGCTTAAACTGCTCGTTGCTATTAACCTGCTCTGCAAATCCGGCATACCAAGAGTAACCCCTTGCCAGATTTTCAGCAATCATCTCACGAGCAAAACTTGTTGCAATGAAACTGCCTTCCTCTGCTTTTGCCTTGACGACAACTCGATCTAGTAACACTGCTTTGCAGATCTGGTAGTTTTTACAGACGCGATATTCTGCTTCTACAGTAAGTAGATCTGTGCGAGATTTTTGTTGGCTCGACCACGGAACAACGCCTAGAGTTAGAACCTGACATCGTTTTACCTTAAATTCCCTAGCAGATTCTGCAATCCCTTGGTACGTCAAAAACCTAAGCCCAGCATCTCCCAAACTCGAAGCATGAAAATCCTGGTAGGCTGCATAACGAAGCTGGGGATCTTGCCGGTAGCTTGCATAGACCTCCATATCGGTAATCTCGGGAACTACCAGGGCATATTGAGCTTTCTGATCTCGCAGCCGCGAGCGAAGTATGTAGTAGCAGCAAGAAACAGGAGCGTAGAGAAGTATAAAGGCCATCTCTGGAGACTCTTCAAAGCTTGTATCCGAGGGAAATGCATTGTGGCGAACGACTGCACCAGGATTAAGCCAGCCAGCAATGCTAATTGGCTGCTTAAGCCAATTACCGTTTTTATCACATAGATTTTTGGCAAATTCCTGATGGACGTAGCTTTCTAAAGCTTTATACTTGATAATGACAGGTGGATGATCCTCATCAATCTCTAAAGATTGAGTTTGCTCGCCAATAACTTTACGGGTTTTGGCATGTTGTAGAAATGTTCCCAGGATTCCTTGATGGATGACTACCTGGGAGTCTTTTCGCATCGACTTACTGTCGATCCCTCGCAATGCGATTAATCCATTATCAAGTTGGAAAGACTCTTTGAGCAACCAATCAATTACTTCAAAGTCATTTCCCTGCCAGGACAGTTGAACTTGTCGTGGCGTCAACTCCCAACTTAGTGACCCTGGACGCTTTTCTGGTGGAATTTCCTGCTCTAGCTGCTTGAGGGTCATCCATAGTCCGGCTAAACCCGCCCGATGCAGCAATGTTAATCCGGGGTGTCCTAGGTGCAACTTTAATTCGCTCATGGTGTGCCAACTTCCTCGCTGTAGGTGATATATCCAGGCTCTGTGATGAAATAAAACCCGCGTCGTTGCCAATTCCACCACTCTGTCTTTTTATCTGGGATCCGAATTGGAATTGACCAGGCTTGAGCTTCTTGTAGAAAAGCTTGCATTCTCGATAGCTTTTGGCCCTTATCTAGAGCTTTCTTCTGTCTGACTTCAGCAGCCTTCCAAATAGCGTCTTGATCTTCTGCCAGAAGCACTGTTATCGTGTAGCCGGCCTCTCGCAGGGAACTTGGATAAGTGCACCAGTTTTGATCAAGCCATGCTGACTTCACCCTGGCAGGCTCTTCCCGGCTGAGCTGAGAGATGATATCAGCCAGGTCTCGCTGGGAAATATACTCAAGTTCTCTAAGCTGTTCGAGCAGCTGCCGGCCAGTTTCTAATTCTGCTGCGCCATAGGGGAGGTGTTCGTTCCATTCGTAGAAAAGAGCTACACGGGATCCCTCCTGCTCGCTTTTCATTCTTCGATTGAGGCGACCTAGTCGCTGAATTAAAGATGTCGCTGGAGCCATAGCAGAGATAAGCAAGTCTGCACTTAAATCTAAGGACATTTCACAAACCTGTGTAGTAACAGCGAGAACAGGCCCTGGTTGACCAAAAGCGTTAATAATCTGCTCATGCTTTCTAAGTCTGTCTTTATAGCGAAACCGACTGTGATAAATTAAAACTTCGGCTTTAATGTCTTGTAGTTTCTTCTGGGCTTGTTGATAAATGTCAATGCAACTGGCAACTGAATTGGTTACCCACAATACCTTTTGGTTCTCTTGAACTGCCTTAGTAACTTCTGACCAAATGGATTCGGAATTGATGGGATCCTCCTTTAGTTGAATTTCTCGTATTTGATATCGCTTCAGCTCTTCTAGCTCTTGAGGCCCTTCAATGGGATCCCCTATAGGCTCACCCAACTCCCTCATCACTCGCTTAATAGCCTCGAGTTAACCCGGGGTAAAGCTGGCGCTCATCAGCAGTATAGGTGCGTCTCGAAAAGCCTGTAAAAATCTCAGCAAAGAGCCAAACAACTGATTGTCATAGGCATGTACCTCGTCAAAAACGAAGGCAGATTGAACTAGAGCTGGCCAAGAAAATAGTGGTCTTCTATTGTTCTGGATTAACCCTAAAATAGAGTCCACAGTGCAGATAACCAGTTTCTTTCTCCATACTTGCAACGCTGCCAAACGAAACGAATTACCCTCATCCTCTTCGCCTTCGCCGGTCAATAAAAGTTCTCGATCCAAATCTGCTCGTGAGTGCATCAGTGTCTTTTCTATTGGGGATCCCTCGGCATAGTCCAGGTAACCCTGAGTAGCTGTCCCGGTGGTCGGATAGCCAAAAAACAGTCGCCTTCCCGATGCCCACTTTTTCGCCCAAGCGTAGGCTCCCAAGGTCTTGCCTGTACCACAGCCTGCCTTGACCAGTGTTACTCGATGAGTGGCAGCAGCCATTTGCTCTTGGAAAGGACGTAGGGAGCTTTCTCCTAGTTTTTGGGCAATGAGTTGCTCTAGGTCTTCCTCTCGAAGAACCAAGCTTAGTGCACCAGAAATCCAATCTTGCAGATCTTCTCCCTCTGTCGGTAAGATTGACCCTGCTAGATCTGCAGCAATTACTGTTGCTTTGGCAGCAGCCACTAGCACCTTCTGCTCAGGGCTTAAACTTTTGGCAAAGTCTCGAAATTGACTTTCTAGAGCCTTTAGGCAATCTTCTAGACATTCTTTTTCCCAGTTTTTTGAAGCTACCCTTGGAATCTCTGCCGGTAGCCCAAGTCTCTGTGATCCCAGTCTCAGTACAGATTCAAAGTCTGTATGTTCAGTGTAAATGTAGATCCCTAGTCCTGCGCCATCAGGCAACTCTGTAATTCTATGCGATTCCCTACCTTGGGAATCTACTCCTGCTTTGAAGTGATGTCCAATTGCTGCCCAAGTAGCTAAGATCAGCTCCTCTTCAGAAAATGCCTTCCCTAGCCACTCGCGGAATTCTTTGACTTGTAGCGCAAGTATGCCACTTAAAAACTCATGACGAATGAGTTGTTGCCCATTGTGAGCTTTCCAAGCTTTGTCAAGTTTTGCTTTTGACTCAGTGTCTAAGATTGATGACTTGAGATAAACCATCTCCTGGAAATGTTGATTGGCTTTACCCCAGTCGTGCAGATAAGCTCCTAATTTGACAACAGCTCCCAAACGATTTGAGTCACTTAACCCTAACTGCTTGCAAATAGTCTGTCCTAGGCGATCTGAGAAGACTTCAGCCGCTGACAAGACAGCCGCAACATGGCCTGCAAGTTTAGCAGCGCCCCTTGCCTGAGCATACTCTTCTTTAGACTGGTAGCTGGGATCCCATTTTCCCAGCGATTTTGCTAGCAAAAACTTAAACATTGTAGAGTCATCCTCACCTGCACGGCAAAAAGAATCCACAACCCATGCGCCGCCGGCCACCTAGCCCTACCTGCTGGAGGCGAATTGAGTCTTCTTCCTGTAGGTTCTCTACTAAGGTTGAGAAACCTACAATCGTATGCCCTTTAATTCTCAAGGTCTTGCGCAAGGGTTTCCCAGTTTTATCTTGCAGTACTGATACCCGGCCTGAGATCTTAAGCTTCTCTAACTGGTCTTGGGCAGCTTGCACAAATGGATCTGGCTCGGTGTAGCCCTTGATTGTAACAATTCGGGCTTTTAGGGAAGTGCTTGGTTTGAGAGTAAAAATCCTGGGGATCCCTAGCTGTACTTCGTGAGATCCAATCTTCAATTGCTTGCCGGCTAGCTTGTACACCTCCGGCACTGCTTCCATGGGCAGCCGAATTCTAATGTGGGAGTGCGGAGTCAGTAAGATTTTGCCTCGTCTGTCTCCAATTCCCGCTGTTGTCAAAATCCCGATGTGAGGGTTTCGGTGCAGTGTTGGTACTTGGTGGCATAGCGCCGCGAGTAGAGCGTACCCGTGATCTGCTGGGAGGGTAGTTCCTCGCACGGGCAGGCATAGGTCCACTACGGGAGCTTCGTAAGGGACATGTGTTGGGTTTGCCATTGAAGCTTCAGCAGTCATTGAGTGGCTCATCACACAACTGCCACGTAAAACATATGCAAGAAATGCTAGTGAACACAGCTCGCTTCTGTCAAGCAGCGCGCGGCGCCCCAGGGCGATCAGTGGAAAGGGCAGTCAGGGGTGCTAAGGCCTGCTGCCAGCAGCAAGGCACTTTCGACCACAGCAGCCACGTGAAAGTGCTCAACGCCCAGGGGCTTACCTCTGACAATACCATTGGTCTTAGCCCTCTTCAGCCAGGAGGTGATTTTCGGAAGAGTTCCCAGAAGAGGGCTGGATCCCCTACCCCCGCATAGGCAACCTCGAAGGGTAGAGCTTAGGATGGCTTGACCCATCTCCTCTTTATCAGCTCTCTCGCTGCCTATGAACCTGTCATCCATTGCCAAGCCACAGCAGCTTTCTCTTTTGCTGATCGCACTTCAGCTAACTCTGGGAGCGCCGGCGACAGCTCATCCGGTCACCAGTTCTGCAACGGACTCGACGGCGGCGGCCATTCAGCGAGTAACGGAAATTCATGGCGGAGCTGGGCCTTGGGCCGTGGTCGGCTATCGCATGGGGATGCGCGCTCTGCAGGAGCTGGGCTTGATGAGTCCAACTCCCCACACTTCTAGGAACCGTTTTCTGGTGGAGGTCATTCACGAGTCGCCGGCAGAGATCCCGTTTGTGTGCATTGTGGATGGCTTGCATGCTGCAACAGGGGCCAGTTTGGGCAAGTTGAACTTGAAGCTGGTGGAGGTCGAATCTCTTGAAAAAATGCGCAGTGTGGTCATCCATCGAGAGACCGGCAAGCGGGTGGAGTTTCAAGTTTTGCCCGAGTTTATTGACAAATACCGGAACTTGCCCCCGGAACAACTGGCGGCTGCAGGGCAGGAAGTCCTTCAACTAGCCGATGAGAAGCTCTTTCGCCTCGCCATTAGCCCCTAGCAGGGAATATCGCTGCGGGATCCCTTCGGCATTCCTGAGCCAATCAGCTCCAGACCCGAGCGGGTGGCCACCTCTGCCGGATGCTCTCTTTCTGGAACTAACTCTGATTATCGTGGGCTCGCTAGGTACCCCCTAAGGGATCCGGGCTTGAGCGAATACATCTTGAGGGATCACCTTTAGACCCGGCAGGAAATCATCTTGAATGGCTTGGGATCCCGTAAAGGTGCGCGGCGGGGCATCGGGATAGAAGACGGTGATGCTCTTGGCTTGGGGATCCACAACCCAAACCCTGGGGATCCCAGCTTCTAGATAATCGGTTGCCTTCTGAGCTATGGCTCCAAAACTCTGGCCAGGAGAAAGGATCTCGATCACCAACTCGGGAATGGCAAAACAAGGTTCATCGGTCATGGCCTCAACCGGCAACCGCTCGTTAGAGATGTAAGTAACATCAGGAACTGGGATCCAGGGTTCCGCTTTTCGTGTCAGAACAATTGCCCACTCAGTATGTGCTGACCCAGGCTTAGGACACTCAGGGCTAGAGCACCAGTCCTCCAGAATTCGCCACAACACCGGTTGGAGACGAGCATGGAAGCGTTTTGGCGACATGGGTTCGTTTTTGGAGACGGCCCGCCCATCGACTAGCTCATAGACAATATCCCCCTCCGGCAAGGCCAGAAACTGTTCGGGAGTTAGCTTTTGACCTGAAATGGACAACTCTGGAGTCGATAGCATCACAGGATCCCCGTTGTTTAGGATGGCCGAATCTCTGTCTAGGCTAGCTCTGACATCCCCCACCTTCACCGTTTTGAAACAGTTGTCGAGCAGGGATCCAAATCCAGCGGCAAGATGGCTCCACTCAATTTTGGGGGTAGAGATCCCCATCTTTCTGGCACCGGCTGAGCAGAGGATGCCACTTTTCGGGAGAGGATAGGGCAACATTCAACCCAGAACCCTCTCCAGGCAACTTGAGAAGGGGGGGCTTCCAAGCTGCAGTAGCTTGAAGATGCCCGTGCTTCAATGCTTGAAAGCCGTCATCGAGAGGATCCCTATGGCTAATACCCTTTTGACCACTCTAGGCACCAGCCCCTACAGCGAGACGGTGTATGTTTTTGGGGAGCGGAAAGCCGATAGAACCCGTTATGTTGCCAAAGCCCTCTGTCAGCTCTTTGACATCGAGAGGGTGATTGTGCTGCTAACCCAAGAAGCACATGACACCCATTGGAAGCATCTACAGGACTGCCTACCCCCCCACGTGGAGAAAATTGCCAAGGCCATTCCTGAAGGGAAAACCGAGGCAGAGACCTGGGAGATCTTCGATGTGCTGGTCGATAGCATCGAGCCCCATACGCGGCTGGTTTTCGATATCACCCACGCCTTTCGCTCCATCCCCGTACTGGTGCTCTTGGGAGCCGCCCTTTTGCGCAAGGCCAAAAATGTTGAAATCCAGGGGCTCTACTACGGCCTCTACCGCCCTGGCCAGGTCGAAACCCCCATTATCGATCTCACCCCGGCGGTTCGGCTTTTGGATTGGCTGACAGCTACCGACAAATTCATCAGCACCGGCTCGGCCTTGGAGTTGGGCCAACTTTTGGATACAGTTCAACGGGACTTTTACCGCCAACCAAAGCTCGGCAAAAGGGATCCCAAGCCCATCCGGCTGCAGAACTTTGGCCAAGCCATCCGCAATATCTCTCGTTCCCTGGAGCTGGTAAGACCGGTCAGCCTTTTGGAGGATGACTTGCTTAGGTTGCAAAGGCACTCCACCCAGGAGTTGGCAGAAGAGGTGGGCCAATTTGCCAAGCCCTTTGGCTTGCTGTTGCAAAGCATTCAAGACAGCTACAGCCAACTGGCTTTGCCAGCAGACAGAGCTACGGATGCCAAGGCTCAAGTTCAAAAGCAATTTCAAATGCTGCGCTGGTATGTGGAGAAACGCTTCACCACGCAGGCAATTCTCTTAGCTCGGGAGTGGGTGATCTCGGCCCTCTGCTTGTGTGAGGGGCTGCCCAACTACCGCCAGCGGGAAGCGCGGCAGGAGATCGAACACCAACTGGGATCCCTCATTCCACGGGAAGACCAGCCCCAGGCGCCTCCTGACATTGCTGCCCATGTTCCCGATGTGCAGAAACTTGCCAACCTCTGGTCTCGCCTCAGCCAGTACCGCAACGATGTTGCCCATGTGCAGATGAATCCAAACCCTTTGAACAGCGAAGCTCTAGAAAGCTTTGTTTTGCAAGACCTGCTGCCTGGCCTGGAAGAGCTGTTTCCCAAATTGACCTGGGCAGAAGGGAAGTTGGAAGGGGATCTTTCCACTTCTCCGTAGGCTAAAGACATCGGTTCGCCCTCAGGTTCTGGGTTTTTGGTCAAACAACGGCTATTGAGAAATACTGAAGAAAACTGAGGGCTGGCCGGGATCAGATCGATTTTGTTTTGTAGCTTCTGTAGCCACGACATCGGGTGGCTACCGGGGTTTTGTTCCTTGTTCGAGGAGTTCCTAACTGTTCTGTTTCTCCAGCGAAAACACCATGTCTTACTACTGGCAAGCTAAGCTCTGGGGTCTGTTACATGATCCCGCCCTCAAAGCCCTACACGACAGGACTGGCCGCTCCAAGGAAGGGCCGTGGGCCAAACTGGCAGCGATGCAGGGATGGTCTTCTCCCAAAGCCGAGGGATCCCCTCTCAGAGGTGTGGGAGATGCGGATCTCATCGCCTCGGCCAGCGACCGCGCGGCCATTGGCCATTTGCCCATAGCCATCAACTATCAAGTTGAGGATCGCAACTTGGGTCTTGGACTAGAAATGAGCCACTTGCTCTCCGGGCGCAAGCGCTTTTGGCAATTGGCCGATGACCAACACCAAGCCCTCAAGGATGCCCACTCCCGTGCAGACTACCTGATGGAACGGGAGGAGAGCGCCATCCCCGATTGGGTTTGGCAAGAGGAGGATCCCCAAAAAGTGTTTTGGTGGTTTTGGCGGTGCTTTCCCCAGGCCATTTGTCAGGAGTTTGGGGATGAGAGCTTGCTGCTATTGCCGGCAGAAACCCGGCTGCCAGACGGATCCCTGTGGAGCCACGCCAGCGTCACCGCAGCCCTAGCGGGATGTTTGGCCGGCTACGACGAGCCCAAGTTCGCGCGTCCCTTCTTGGTGAGCTTTACCTTCAACCCCATCCAAGAGTTGATCAAAGCCAGCCGCAAGATGCGGGACTTTTGGGCCGGATCCTGGCTGCTGCACTACCTTTCTGCTCGCATGAGTTGGCGGCTTGCCGAGAAATACGGCCCCGACTGTCTGCTCTACCCCAGCCTCTACGGCCAGCCGTTAATCGACCACTGGCTGCGGGAGAAGTACCCCGAATTTGAAGAATGGATCCCTCAACCTTCTGCCAACGCCCTGCTCACCGCCGGTTTTCCCAACGTGCTCCTGCTGCTGTTGCCGGAAGACCGGGTGCAAGCGGCCATGCAGATGGCGCAGCAGACCCTCAAGGAAGAATGGAAGCAGTTGGCCCAGAAGGTGCTGGATTACCTGCAGGGGGATCGCCGCTGGCTGAGGCAGTTGCACCCAGAGGACCCCACCTGGCAGGGATGGCTGGAGCATCAGTGGCAGCACTACTGGGCAGCCGTGCCCCTGGGATCCCCGGCTCATGCCCTCAAGGATACCGGCATCCTCAAGCCCCCTCAGGTTTCCATTGATGAGGATCCCTGGGTCAGCGCCCAAAACCGCACCCATCACCTAGAGGCCAAGCAAAAGCTCTTCGGGGATGAGGAGCTGGAGTTTCTGCGGGCTAGCTTCTGGGATCCCCAAAGACAACAGCGCCGCCAATACAAGGCCGGACTCAACGTGGGATCTTGGTGGGCAGCCGCAGTGGAGCAAAGTCGGCGGCTACAAGCCGCTTGTAAGCAGGCCCGCGATTGGCAGCTCCCCGTTGCGTTTGGGCCGCGCAGCACCGTTTCGGGCTTGGGGCCGGTGGTGCATCCCTCGCCGCGGCAGGGGTGGATAACAGAAGGGGAGAGTCGGCGGCTTTGGCAGCGGCAGGCCGGGCTCTTCGATGGCCGGGAACAGCTCAATGCCACCGAAACCCTCAAGCGGGGCTTGTACAAAGTGCTGCCGGAGCTCTTCCCTGAGCTGGATGAAGACCAGATTGAAGACCAGATTGCCGCTTCCTACCCGGATCTCACGGCTGGGGTGGCTGGCTACCTCAAGACTCACGGGCAACGGGAGCGGGAGCATTTTGAGCAGGCCTGTCAGGCAGTGGAGGCCCGCTACCCGGAGGTCAGAGGGGTGCTGCGGGAAATGCGGGGCAAATGGGGGATCCCGTGGGCCGACCGGCAGAACCTGCGCTACCATCCCCGTCTGCTCAATGCCGGTTGGCTGGTGGAAGACCTGGAGCTGGACGAGGAAACGCAAAGAAGCTACCGGCAGGACATCGAGACGCTTCTAGGCCGCTACTACCCCAGCGTTAACCCCGCCAGTTGGTACGTGCTGGCTGCCGGGGATGGGGACGACATGGGCAAATGGCTCAGGGGCGAGAAGATGAAATCCTACTACGACTATCTGCCTCAACCCCTACAGCGGCTGGCCAACGGGCAAACGGAAGCCATTGGCGAGGTCTTTGGCAAGGACAAGGAGGAGCTGGAGCAAGTCAAAGACGCTTTTCAGAAGTTTGTCAAAAACAGCCGCAAGCGCATGGGGCCTGCCACCCACAGCGCCCTAAGCCGCGCCCTGCTGGATTTTTCCGGCCAGTTGGTGCCCTACCTAACAGAGCAACGCTATGCAGGCAAGCTCATCTACGCCGGTGGGGACGACGTTTTGGCCTACACCAACCTCTGGGAGTGGGATGGCTGGCTGTGGGATATTCGCCAGTGTTTCCGGGGGGGAGAGGATGACTGGCGGGAGTTTGAGAACCTGGGGGACTACTGGCAGTGGAAAAAAGGGCGGCCTCCCGAAGGTTTGAGCCGGCGCCCCCTCTTTACCCTGGGATCCGCAGCCACCATCAGCTTCGGCGTGGTGATTGCCCATCACTCGGTGCCTCTGGCCATTGCCCTGGAAAACCTTTGGCAAGCGGAAGAAGAAGCCAAGAGCCACCTCTATGCCCATGGCTGCCCCAAAGACAGCGTGCAGGTGCGGGTGCTGTTTGCCAATGGCAACCAACTGGTGAGCACCAGCAAGTTCGACACGTTCGACAAGTGGAAGGATCTCCTTGATTTTGACTGGAAGCTCATGGGCCAGCAGCAGGATCAAAGCTCCTTGTTTGAACAAGCGGCCCAGCTTTGGGAGCAACACCCAGCTCCGAGCCTAGAGGCAGTGCGTGAGTGGGCCCGGTTGTTCTGCAGCCGCCGGGATCTCTTCAAACAGGAATCGGAGCAGAAAGAGCACTTCCAGAACAAGCTTGTGGAGTTTATCCAGCATTTTTGGCAGCACAGCCTGCCCGCCCAGCCCCAGGAGTGGGATCTGGAGATCAAAAACTGGTTCAAGTTGGCAGCTTTTGTGCTGCGCAACCGCACCGTTGCTTTGGGGAGGAACAGCCGATGAGTTGGTTTACCCTATCACCCTTGGATGTGTGGATGTTTCGAGATGCTAAGCCCTTTGCCCCGGGAGAGCGGGCCTGGGCCAACAGCAGCTTTCCCCCTAGCGGCCATACCCTTGCTGGTGCTATCCAGGCTTACCTGGGCCAGCCCTTGACGCTGCGGCTGCGGGGCCCCTTTCTCTGCCACGACGAAAGGCTCTATTTCCCTGCCCCTTTGCACCTGGAAGACGGATTCCCCCTTGTTCCCGTTCCTTGGTTGGACAAGACGGATCCCTACTTCCATTGCCACTGGGATCCCACCCGGCCAGCCCCGTTGGTGTCCCTGAGGCCAGCAGAGGAGGAACCCGAACGCAGCCAGAGCAGCAAGAAGAAAAAAACGGGAGGCTATCTGCCCTTCGAGGCGGTGCAAAAGGCGCTGGAAGGCAAAGGCTGGGATCTCAGCCAGGCCGTCAAGCCGCCGTTGAAGTATGAAGTACGGCCCCACAACACCCTGCAGGTGAGCAAGCGGCAAGTGCGAGAAGCCGATGGCTACTTTGTGGAGACCTGCATCCGCCTTCAGCCGGGCTGGAGTTTGGCCCTTTCCATCGAGTGCTGGGATCCCGATCGCGAAGCCTGGGATCCCCTACCCCTTACTCAGGAAGCAGTGCTGCGGCTGGGGGGAGAAGGCCACTGCGCTTTGCTGGCCCCCTGTCCGAAGTTGCAGGCGCAGTGGCAGCAGTTGCAGGCCCTTTCTCAGGCCGCCTTTTGCCAAGCCGGACGCGCTTTGGCCTACTTGGTGACCCCAGGCGTGTTCATCAAGAAGGTGGAGGGACGCTCCCTATGCCGTGCCTGGCCCTGGGAATGGAGATTGGCCACTCCCCACCCCGCCCATCCCCTCACCGGCCCCTTGGTGAGCGTGGCCACCGGCAAGCCCGTTGCCATCAGTGGACGCCTGCGGGTGGATCGCCCCCCAGAGCAGCGGCAGATGAGCCTGCCCGCCCCCCAAGTTTTTGCCGCGCCCCCTGGCAGTATCTACTACCTGGAGCAGCCGGCCCCCCTCAACCAAGAAGAGCCCGAGCTAGAAGATGGCCGGCTCAACGTGTTCCACCGCTGGCGGCTGTTGGGCTATAGCGAGCTCCTATGGCTGCCTTGGGCCAACTGAGTTTTGCTTTCAGTCCTTGAATACTTACTCGCAAAAGGAGCCCATCCATGACTTTTCAGATTGCCTACCTCCATCTATTGACTCCCCTGCACACCGGCGGCACTGCCCAAGAAGGCAACCTCTTGGGGATTGCCCGCGAATCCCACACCCATTTGCCCTACATCCCTTCCAGCACCATCCGGGGCAGGTTGCGGGCCAGCGTGGCCGATAAAGACAAAAAATTTGAGCTCTTTGGCAACGAAATTGGGGAAGGGGATCAGCTGACCCAGGGATCCATTTGGATTGGAGATGGCTCCTTGCTTTGGATCCCGGTGCCCTCCCTCAGCCACGGGGTGGTGTGGATAAGCTGCCCGCTTCTGCTCAAGCGCTGGCTGCGGCTAACAGGCCAGAATCTGTCAGTGCCGGATCCCTATAGCACCAACTTGGGAACAAACCAGCCTATCTACCTCAAAGATGCCATTCTCAAAGAGGGTCTTCGACAATGGTCGGAATGGAAGAGCTACACCAAAGATCCTAATATCAGTCGCGTGATTGTTTTACCAGATCAGCACTGTGCCACCCTCATTCAAATGAGCCTGTGGCGGCAGGTGAAAGTCAAGCTTAGCGAGCACAAGGTTGTGGAAGGAGGCTTCCGCTATGAAGAGGCCATTCCTCCTGACAGCTTGATGTACTTTACCTGGGGGGTTACCGCCCAAGCAAATGGCAGTTCTGAAGAGGCAATGAAAGAGTTTCGAGATCTGCTGCAATCCAACCAGATTATGCAGATTGGCGGCCAGGAAAGCTTGGGCCGAGGCTTTGTGGAGCTGTCTTTGAACTAGATCTCAACCTAGGAGGGAGGTTTTATGAATAGCTTTGACCCGCGTACATTGGCCAAGCCCGTTTACGAATCCCTGTGCCAGCTCAGAGCGCAAACCAGGGATCCAGAAAGGCTAAAAGAGCAAAAAAACCAGGCTGTGGAGCTCTACACCTATCTTTCTACTTGGGGCCTGCTACGCCTCAAGGCCGAAGAAGACGCCCTTAGCCAAGAGGGCAAAAAAGAGGTGGTCAAGGAGTTTTTCGATTGCCTAGAAAAGATCTCCGGTCAAAACGAAATTGCCAAATCCAACGGCCTGGATCGTCTCATGGGGTTGGGAGTTGAAGAGTACCTGGGCTTAACAGGACTGGGACTTGCATTGGCGCAAGAATTCAGCTTCTGGGCTACAGCCATTTACCATGACGTTAGCGGGGGGGACTAATGAGTGTAGCTGTTCCAATCCAGTCTATTTCCCTGTATGAAGGAAGCCAAGTGGTCATCCATTCGCTGACTTGGCAAGACTTTGAGAGCATTTTGGAGGAGTTAGGGGAAGACCGCCGCACTCGCATTGCCTATTACAACGGCACTTTAGAGATTATGTCTCCCTTATCCAAACACGAGCGCCCTCACCGCATTGCCGGAGATATTGTGAAAGCTCTCCTTGATTCTCAAGGGAGAGACTGGGAAGACTTTGGCTCAACAACCCTTAAAAAGCCTGGCAGCGTTGGAGTAGAGCCTGACACCTGCTTCTATGTCAATAACCTAGAGCAGATGCGAGGGTGTGAGGGAAGAATTGATGTTGATCTATTGCCCCCGCCTGATCTGGCCATTGAGTCCGACGTTACTTCCCGGACCTTTATCGATGCCTATAAAGCTATTGGCGTGCCGGAAGTTTGGCTCTTGGGTGAGCGAAGTTTGCGGATATTTATTCTGCAGGGAGAAGACTACGTAGAATCGAGCTGCAGCCGGCTTTTTCCAGACTTTGACATCTCCAGTCTTGTACCTCAACTTATTCGACGCGCCTTAGAAATTGGCACCAGCGCTATGTTGCGCGAATTTCGGGAAACGCTTCGCAATTCCTAATACTGCTTTCCAGCTTTAGGAGAAGATCAAATGCCTAGCAATCGTCCTGCCAACGCTCCACAACCCCTTCCCCGTCCTGGAAGACCAGGCTCACCTCAGCAAGGGGCTCCCAGCCGTCTGCCAAGTTCAGGAAGTCGAGGAGGAGGCCATCCCCCCAATCAGAGAGGGGGGAGTGGTGGTGGAGGGGGCGGCAACCATTCCCAACCTTCTCCCTGGCTAGGGCATCCCTTGGATCCCAACCCCAGCCCAGATCCCACAGCGAGCTTTATTAGCTTTATTGAATATCTGCGTTGGATGAGGGCTCCAGCAACTCCTTTCAAAGACGGAGCCAAAGTCGATCTGGTGCACCAGGCAGAAGCAAAGGCAAACTACGGAGCGCGTCTTCAAGTTCTGAATGCTCGCATCAAACGCATTGCCGGAGAAAAAAACACTTTTCAGGTCACCTGTCCCTGGCGAATTCGGGTAGGCGGAGCCAAAGGCCCGGAGAGCATGCTGCTGCCCGCTTTTGATCACTTAGGGATCCCTTACATTCCCAGCTCCACCCTGCGCGGCGTAGCCCGATCCCAGGCCATTCGAGAGCTGATGCGGGAGCGCAACCTCTCTTGGGAGGAAGCGGACAAAGCTGTAGCTCCTTGGTTTGGTCACCTACAAGCTGACGAACAAGACAGTGCTGGCAAGGTAATTTTTCTGGATGCCTACCCTATGCCCACTCGGCCCCAGAGGCAGGAGGATCCCGATAACTCCAAAACCGGAGGCCTGGCGGTAGATATTGCCAACAATATCTGGAAATGGAATGGAAAAAATCTTGACTACTCGCCTAACCCTAACTTGTTCTTTTCTCTCAAACAAGCCACTTTTTTGATTGGCCTACGCAAAGGCCCCGGCTGTACCGACCAGATATTGGCTCAAGTCAAGGAGTGGCTGATCCAGGGTCTAGAGCAAGGGGTGGGATCCCAGGTGAATACTGGCTATGGCCGGCTGATCCCCCTAGGAAAATCGCTGGACAAGATGCCAGGGGAATTCCTGCGGCTGCCCTTCGAGCTAAAAGGCCAACTCATTCACGGGCGTCAAGTAGCTAACTGGAATCCGGGTAGGAATCGCTATGATAATCGACCCATTGCCGAAGTGCGGCCTGTGGCTTTTAAGAATATGCTGCGCTACTGGTTTCGCACTTTTGCCTTGGGGGTTTTGCCGGTTGTTCAGGTTCAGAAGTGGGAAGGACAACTGTTTGGCTCCATCACCCCCGAGCAGAAACACGGCTGGATCCATGTGGATTTGCTGAACGGCAAAGTCTCTCGGCCGGAGCCCAATCAGCGAAGAGAAGCCGCAGGCCAACAGGAAGGGATCCTTGTCTTGAGTTTTTCTAGCGAGTGCCAAAATTACGCTTCCCAAGCAGAGCAGGAGGCGGTGAAAAGGCTCTTTACTAACCTCACCTGGATGATGTTCCATCTGGGGGGTGTGGGCCAAGGTGCTAGAAGACCCTGCTACTCCCGCCAGGATCGCGACCGGCCTCCCTGGTGGCGCGGCTCTACCCTAATTCCCAAGTCAGAGAGTCCCTTCTGGGAGCTGCCAGGATCGGTGGTCGAGTTTCAGAAGCTTTTCCAAAAGCGACTGGGCAGCTTCTTTGAGGCTCTCAAGACCCTAACCCAGCAAGCCATTAACCCCAACAGCCCACAAAGTTTTGGCCGAGTTGACAGGGATAAATGGCCAGAAGCGGTAGATGCCAACTGCAAGATTGTAGTCTGCAGCGGCCCAGAAGAGTTTAATAAGCCCTATGCTTTGGCTGTTTTGCACAAGGTAGGCAAGATAGCGCCAGGAAAATACGACAAGTTTCTCTGCGGCGACACAGGCACGCGGTCCCCTGTTTGGATTGCAGATTTGGATGACTATCAGGTGGTTACCGTTTTTGGGGCAACTGCGAATCCTAGGAAAACATATCTTGAAAACCTTGAGAGAGGAGCAGTTGGCTTTGCTCAAATCTGGCCATTCCGGTAGTAGGAGGTTAGAGGAGGCTCAACATGTCCAGAAGGAAAATCAACGTCAAAGCTCTAACAAGTCTAATCACAGCTTTAATCAACGGCTCGATCACGCTGGCCATCCTGATAATTGCTCCTTTGGGATTGGCAGCCGTGATTACAAACACGATCCTTGTCATGATTGCCAGCTTCTTTTCGGGCAGTCTGGCAGAGATTTTGATGGGTTTCTTGTCAAGTCCTGAAATTGATGTTTACCGGAGCGTGGCCGCTCTAAACCCGGCAATGCCATAGAGCAGAGGCGAGGCGCTGAAGATCTGCGTCGTCATGACGAATAATGCGAACTTTATATGTCTCTCAGCAGGGGTGTAGGCTAAGCCTTAAGCAAGAGTTCGTAATGGTCTATTTGGGCGAGTCGCTCTTGCAGGAGGTGCCTTTGCCCTTGCTGGAGCAAATTTTAATCTTTGGCCGATCCCAGGTAACCACCGATGTGGTGAGAGAGTGCTTGAAGCGTAATATCCCCATCGCCTATCTCTCGCGGCTGGGCTACTGCTACGGTCGCCTTATTCCCATTGCAAGGGGCTACCGCCGCTTGGCCCACTTGCAGCAAGCACTGCCGGAGACATGGCGATTGCAAACGGCAGCTCAGATGGTGCAAGCCAAGCTTCTCAATAGCCGAGTGCTGCTGATGAGGCAGCTCAGGCAACGCCCCACTGAAACAGGGGATCTAACCCTGCGCAGTCTGGAACATTTGGCTGCTCAAGCTCTTGAGGCCAAGTCTCTAGATCAATTGCGGGGCATTGAAGGAGCGGCTGCGGCTCTGTATTTCCCGGAATTGGGAAATTGCCTTCAGCAAAGGGGCTTTGTTTTGCTTAACCGCACTCGACAGCCGCCCACTAACCCGGTTAATGCCATGCTCAGCTTTGGCTACATGGTGCTCTGGAACCATCTATTAACCCTGATTGAGCTGCAAGATTTGGATCCCTATCAGGGTTGCTTGCACGCTAGCAGTGAACGCCATGCTGCTCTGGTTTCGGACTTACTGGAAGAATTTCGGGCGCCTATTGTAGATTCAATAGTCCTCTGGCTGATCAACAAGGGCATTATGAACATCGAAGAAGACTTTGAGCATCGCGATGGTGGCTGTTTTCTAAGTGATAGTGGCAGGAAAAAGTACCTTACAGCTTTCATCCAAAGAATGGAGGGATCCATCCAGACCCCTGACGGAGATCAACCCCGCTGGGATCTGCTAACGCAGCAAGTTAAAAAGTTTAAGCAATCCGTCTATAATCCTCAAGATTTGTACCAGCCCTACCGGATTCGCTGATGTTTCTTTATGTTGTTACCTACGATACTCCCTGCGACAAGCGACGCAAGAAAATTGCCGACCTGCTAGAAGGCTACGGCAAGCGCGTGCAATACAGCGTGTTTGAGTGCGTCCTCGACAAAGACAAGTTCGAGGAGCTCAAACTGCGGCTCCGCAAGAAGATCAAGCCCGAGGAAGACAGCGTCCGCTTCTATCCGCTCACTAGCTATGTCCTCGCCCAGGTGGAAATCTGGGGTGGGCCTGCCCTGACTGCACCCCCCAGCTCGGTCATTGTGTAGCTCAGGCAAGTCTGATACATTTACGCTGA